>NZ_BBSK01000006.1:0-33526 GCF_001319805.1 Burkholderia sp. E168m22 | reverse complement strand
TGGAACGCGCCGTACGAACGTTCGCGCAACCCTTCGCGCAGCAGCAGCGGCAACCCGAGCGCATCGGCGAACGGTTGGGCGGTCTGTTGCGCGCGCATCAGATCGCTCGAATACACCGCGTCGATCCGCGCGCCGTCGCGCGCCTCGCGCCCGAGCCGCGCCGCCAGCCGCTGCGCCTGCGCGAGCCCCGTATCGGCCAGCGGGATGTCGATATGCCCCTGGATGCGCTTGATGCGGTTCCAGGCCGTCTCGCCATGGCGGATGAAAAGAATCTGCGTGGTGGCCATCGCGGCGCGCCTCCGGGAAAGAATCAGGGCCGCACTTGCAGCCAGAACGTCACGGGGCCGTCGTTGACGAGCGACACCTGCATGTCGGCGCCAAACTCGCCCGTCTCGACGATCGGGTGCCGCGCCCGCGCGGCCGCGACGAAATAGTCGAACAACCGCGCGCCTTCGTCGGGCGGCGCGGCCGGCGTGAAGCTCGGACGCAGCCCGCTGTTGGTATCGGCCGCCAGCGTGAACTGCGACACGAGCAGCAGGCCGCCCGCGCGGCCTTCGCCGTCGATGTTCGACACCGGCAGGTTCATCTTGCCGGCTGCGTCGCTGAACACGCGGTAACCGAGCAGCTTCGCGAGCAGCTTGTCGGCCGCGGCCTCGGTATCGCCGCGCTCCGCGCAGACCAGCGCGAGCAGGCCCGCGCCGATCTCGCCCGTCTTGCGGCCGCCGACGCGCACGTCGGCACGCGTCACGCGCTGGATCAGCGCGATCATGCGGTCAGCGTGACGCGCGCGAAGCGGCGCTTGCCGACCTGCACGACGAACTCGCCGGCCTCGACCTTCAGGCCCTTGTCCGACACGGTCGCGCCGTCGATCTTCACGCCGCCCTGATCGATGTTGCGCAGCGCTTCGCTGGTCGACGGCACGAGGCCGGCCTGCTTCAGCAACTGACCGATCGCGAGCGGCGCACCGGCCAGCGTGACCGACGGAATGTCGTCCGGCACGCCGCCCTTCGCGCGGTGGTTGAAGTCGTCGAGCGCGCGCTCGGCGTCGGCCTGCGAGTGGAATCGCGCGACGATTTCCTGCGCGAGCAGCACCTTGAAATCGCGCGGATTGCGGCCGCCTTCGGCCTCGCGTTTGAAGCCGGCGATCTCGTCGAGGCTGCGGAACGACAGCAGCTCGAAGTAACGCCACATCAGCGTGTCCGAGATGCTCATCAGCTTGCCGAACATGTCGGTCGGCTTCTCGCTGATGCCGACGTAGTTGCCCTTCGACTTCGACATCTTCTCGACGCCGTCGAGGCCTTCGAGCAGCGGCATCGTCAGGATGCACTGCTGTTCCTGGCCGTACTGCTTCTGCAGTTCGCGACCGACCAGCAGGTTGAACTTCTGGTCGGTGCCGCCGAGTTCGAGATCGGCGTTCAGCGCGACCGAATCGTAGCCCTGCATCAGCGGGTACAGGAATTCGTGGATCGAGATCGGCACACCGCCCTGGAAGCGCTTCGTGAAATCCTCGCGCTCGAGAATCCGCGCGACCGTGTAGCGCGACGCGAGCTTGATCATCCCGTCCGCGCCGAGCGGCATCGACCATTCGCTGTTGTAGCGGATCTCGGTCTTGTCGCGATCGAGCACGAGCGCGGCCTGCTCGAAGTAGGTCTTCGCGTTCGATTCGATCTGCTCGCGCGTGAGCGGGGGGCGCGTCGCGTTGCGGCCCGACGGATCGCCGATCAGCGACGTGAAATCGCCGATCAGGAAGATCACCGTATGGCCGAGATCCTGCAACTGGCGCATCTTGTTCAGCACGACCGTATGGCCGATGTGGATGTCCGGTGCGGTCGGATCGAGGCCGAGCTTGATGCGCAGCGGCGTGCCGGTGGCTGCGCTGCGCGCGAGCTTCTGCGCGAACTCTTCCTCGATCAGCAGCTCGTCGACGCCGCGCTTCGTGACGGCGAGCGCATGCCGGACTTCGTCGGTGATCGGGAAAACGGGCTTGGAACTGGGTTCGGTGCTCATCGGTGCCAGGAAGAATGTCGCAAAAACAGGGATTTTCCCATAACTTGCGCGCGCATCGCTTAACGACGCGTCACGTTGCGCGGATAATCGGGCGCAAGGCGCGCGGCACCGGCCCGCGCCGCACGATCCAGGAGAACCCAACGTGCCGCAACGACAGCCGCAGCCTGCCCATCCGGTAGACGGCATCTATTTCGGGCTGATGTCGGGAACCAGCATGGACGGCGTCGACGGCGTCGCCGTGCGTTTCGAGGCCGGCCGCGCGCCGGTCGTGCTCGCGGAAGCGTTCGTCGGCTTCGCGCAATCGCTGCGCGACGCGTTGTTCGCGCTGCAGCAGCCCGGCGACGACGAAATCGACCGCGAATCGCTCGCCGCGAATGCGCTCGTCGCGCGCTATGCGGTGTGCTGCCATGAATTGCAGCGCACGGCCGGGCTGTCGCGCGACGAGATCCGCGCGATCGGCGTGCACGGCCAGACGGTGCGCCATCGCCCCGAGCGCGGCTATACGCGCCAGCTCAACAATCCGGCACTGCTCGCGGAGCTGACGCAGGTCGACGTGATCGCCGATTTCCGCAGCCGCGACGTGGCCGCCGGCGGTCACGGCGCGCCGCTCGCGCCCGCGTTCCATGCGACGGTGTTCGGCGCGCCGGGCGAAACGCGGGTCGTCTGCAATCTCGGCGGGATCAGCAACATCACGATCCTGCCTGGCGCGGACGGCGACGTGCGCGGCTTCGACTGCGGCCCCGCGAACGCGCTGATCGATGCCTGGGCGACCCGCCATCTGGGCAAGCCGTACGACGACGGCGGGAAGTTCGCCGCACGCGGCACCGTACAGGCATCGCTGCTCGACGCCCTGCTCGACGAACCGTATTTCACCGCGCCGCCGCCAAAGAGCACCGGACGCGATCTGTTCAATCCCGCATGGCTCGACGCCAGGCTCGCCGCGTTCCCGCAAGTTGCACCGGAGGACGTGCAGGCCACGCTCACCGCGCTCACCGCCGTGTCGGTGGCGCGCGAAATCGCGCAGCACGCGCCGGGCTGCAAGGCCGTGTTCGTATGCGGCGGCGGCGCACGCAATCCGGTGCTGCTCGATGCGCTTCGGCACGCACTACGCGAGGCCGGTGTGCCGGCCACCGTCGATACGACGGCCGCACTCGGCGTGCCGCCGCAGCAGGTCGAAGCGCTCGCGTTCGCGTGGCTCGCGTACCGCTTCACCGCGCGCCAGCCTGGCAATCTCGCGACGGTCACCGGCGCAGCCGGCAACCGCGTGCTCGGCGCGCTCTATCCGCGCTAACGCGATATCCGCCGCGCGCCGAGCGCCGCAGGGCGAGCGCGCATAAAAAAACGGGGCATGAAGCCCCGTTTTTCATTCCGGCGAACCGGCGCGGATCTGCCGTGCGCTCAGACCGAGAACGACGAACCGCACCCACAGGTGGTGGTCGCGTTCGGGTTCTTGATCACGAACTGGGCGCCGTTGAGGTCGTCCTTGTAGTCGATCTCGGCGCCGACCAGGTACTGGTAGCTCATCGAGTCGATCAGGAGCTGGACGCCGTTCTTGTTCATCACGGTGTCGTCCTCGTTGACTTCCTCGTCGAACGTGAAGCCATACTGGAAGCCCGAGCAGCCGCCACCCTGCACGAACACGCGCAGCTTCAGGTCGGGATTGCCCTCTTCGTCGATCAGTTGCTTGACCTTGTCGGCCGCGGCGTCGGTGAAGACGAACGGCAGCGGCATATCGGTCGTCGTTGCTGCGGTTTCGGTAACAGCGTTCATTCGAACTCTCCAAAAAGCTTTAGCCGCTATTGTAGGGCCGATCAGAAGATCGTGCTGATGTCCATGAAATCAATAGGTTCTTGTCGATTTCATCAAACGCGCCCGCGCGGGCGGCGGCCGCAGCGGCCCGGGTGCGGGTAGTCAGCGGGCATAAAAAAACCGCCAGCGTGAAAGCTGGCGGTTTTTCCGGCGGACGCCGCTCGAAAGCGGCGAGGCCATGAAGCGGAATTAACGCTTCGAGAACTGCTTTGCGCGGCGTGCCTTGCGCAGACCGACCTTCTTACGCTCGACTTCACGCGCATCGCGCGTGACGAAGCCTGCGCTCGACAGCGACGGCTTCAGCGTCGCATCGTAGTCGATCAGTGCACGGGTGATGCCGTGACGCACTGCGCCTGCCTGACCCGTTTCGCCGCCGCCGTTGACGTTCACCTTGATGTCGAACGTCTGGCCGTGGTTCGTGAGTTCCAGCGGTTGACGCACGATCATCAGCGACGTTTCGCGCGAGAAGTAGTCAGCGATGGGCTTGCCGTTGACGATGATGTCGCCCTTGCCAGCCTTGATGAAGACACGTGCGACTGCGCTCTTGCGGCGGCCCGTACCGTAGTTCCAGTTACCGATCATGTGGGTCCCCTTAGATCTCGAGCGCCTTCGGCTGTTGAGCCGAGTGCGGATGCGTCGCTTCTGCGTAGACCTTCAGCTTCTTGATCATCGCGTAGCCGAGCGGGCCCTTCGGCAGCATGCCCTTGACCGCCTTCTCGAGCGCGCGGCCCGGGAAGCGCTCTTGCATCTTGCCGAACGTCGTTTCATAGATACCGCCCGGGTAGCCCGAGTGACGGTAGTACTTCTTGTCCAGCGTCTTGTTGCCCGTGACCTTCAACTTGCTCGCGTTGATGATGATGATGAAATCACCAGTGTCGACGTGCGGGGTGAACTCAGGCTTGTGCTTGCCGCGCAGACGGCGTGCCACTTCGCTGGCAACACGGCCGAGAACCTTATCCGTCGCGTCAATCACGTACCATTCGCGCGTCACCTCATGGGCTTTTGCGGAAAACGTCTTCATGATCGATCCAAAAAAATTGCTTTGCCCGATGTGTTCTTCCTGCTTGTCTGTGTGCGCTTCGAGGCGCGGTGCAGGCTCTCCCTGTTCTTTTTCCGTGGGCATGAATGCGGAAAAGCCCTGAATTATAAAGGAAATACGGCTACGTGGTCAAAGAGAATCCACGTCCCGTGTTCGCGGCGGCCGAAATGCGCCAAAATCCGGTCGTGCCCCACCAAGCCAGGCGAACCGAGCGCCTGGGGAGGCACCCATCGACGCGCGGCACATGACCTTGCCGCGCCAGACCGGTCGAACCCGAAAAACAACAAACCAGCATGATGAAACAACGACTTACGCCCTTTCTGGCGGCCGCGCTGCTGGCCGTCGCGGCGCCCGCCGTCGCCGCCCGCTCCGGCTGCGAAGCCAAGCTCGACGCACTCGATGCACGCATCGCCGAAGCCCGGACTGCCCATGCCGAAGACCGCATCGCGCGCCTGCGCGCGGTGCGCGAGCGCGTCCGCCACTTCTGCGCACGCGGCCACGGCCACGCGTCGGCCGCCCGTGCGCCGGCGCCCGATGCCGACTCGCGCGGCACGCCGCCCGACGCGACTTCGCAGCCGGCTGCGCGACAGCCCGCGTGACGGTGCCGACGCGCGCAAGCCGCGCGCGGATGTTTGCATGGGACGAAAAAAAGCCCGAACGGCTGGTTCGGGCTTAATCCACCTTAGGAGGAGGGTGGAGGAGACATGCGGAGGTTGCCGCAGCGCGGCAACCAATGAGGATCATTATACGAATGCCCCGCCGACTTCACAAGAAAATTTGCATTGCGAAATCAAATACCACAATATGAGATTTCACCCGGAAAGCTCGTACGGACGCATTTCCTTTTGAAATCAAACATGTAAACCCATCGGACATGACCTAAAGCTGCCCTCGCCTAGAGCAAAACCCCTAAATCCAGCAGGGAAATCGTCGCTCTCCGCCCTGCCCGCCCGGCCCCGGCGTTGCGCGTCGTGCAGCGCATCAGCCGACCGTTGCGTCGCGGGCTACAATGCCGGATCGAATCCGAATCAGGCAACGCTGGAGTGCAAGCATGGAATGCAAAGTAAGCTGGATGGGCCAGGACGGCATGGCGTTTTCCGCCGAGACCGGCAGCGGGCACCTCGTCACGATGGACGGCGCGCCCGAAGGCGGCGGCCACAACCTCGCGCCGCGTCCGATGGAAATGGTGCTGCTCGGCACCGGCGGCTGCACCGCCTATGACGTCGTGCTGATCCTGAAGAAGAGCCGCCAGGAAGTGAGCGGCTGCTCGGTCACGCTGAAGGCCGAGCGTGCGAGCGAAGATCCGAAGGTGTTCACGAAGGTGCACTTCCACTTCACGGTCACCGGCCGCAACCTGAACCCGGCCACGGTCGAGCGCGCGATCAACCTGTCGCACGACAAGTACTGCTCCGCGTCGATCATGATCGCGAAGACGGCCGAACTCACGCATTCGTTCGACATCGTCGCCGCCTGAGCGCACAGCGCGCGCATGAAAAAAGGGCCGGCGCTCCGCAGGGAGCGCCGGCCCTTTCGCATTCGAACGGCAAAGCAGGCCGATAAGCCGGATTCTGTGCACGCTGCACGCCGAAGCGCGCAACGCGTGGCAGTCATTCCTCTAGGCGCGCCATTGCTGACGCGCTCAAGCTTCCTACCCGCAGACGAGACGGGGGCCCCGTCCTGCATCCGAAAATGCGCGCCTGCCTACTTGGAATTGCTCCGGGTGGAGGTTACCGTGCCGGCGAACGTCGCCGTCGCCGCGGTGCGCTCTTACCGCACCGTTTCACCCTTACCTGATCCCGGCTTGCGCCGGGCCATCGGCGGTTTGCTTTCTGTTGCCCTGTTCCGCGTGTCGCCACGGATGGCCGTTAGCCATCACCCTGCCCTGTGGAGTCCGGACTTTCCTCGCCCCCGCGCGCCCGAAGGCGCCGAGGCCGCGACTGCCTGGCCTGCTTTGCGACGCGCATTCTAGCACTGCGCGCCGCCGTCGGCAGCGCGCGAGCGGCGGCCGCGGCGAAACACGGCCGGATCGTCGTAGAACGCGGGGTCGGCGTTCGCCGCGCACCAGCCCGGCACGCCGAGCACCGGCAGCGGCGCGAAGTCGCGACTCGTCAGCGCGCACGTCGCGAGTTCGGCGGCGATTCGTGCATCGACGTGCGCGCTCCGTTCCGCGTCGGGCCATGAAAAATAGTCGGCGCTCACTTCGACGATCCATGCGTGCGCGGTGCAGGACTTGTAGGGTGCGACGAGCTGTTCGAGCAGCGCATGGCCGACGAGTCGCGCTTCGCAGCGCGTGCCCCACGCATCGCGCGCGGCCATCAGCAGCCGCGGCCAGTCGAAGCCGCGCAGCGCGTCGGCGAGCGCGCGGTCGGCGGTGACGAACAGCGCGGCGTTCTCGTCGAACAACGTGAGCGCGTCGCGCAACGTCCCGCGCACGGGGCCAACGCCGCCCGCCGCGTCGATCGCGGCGGCCTGGCGCGCGTTCAGCGCGGCCTTGATGCGCGGGTACGCGAACCAGACGAGCGCATTGAAGAAGTCGTGAAGAGTGTGGCGGGTCGGCACGTGGCCGGTGCCCGCGATATGGGTCTCGTACGCGACGCCGGGCGGCAGCTCGGCCTGCGGCACGAAGCGCAGCGGCCGGCCGCGGCCGGTGACGCGATCGCCGCCTCGTGACACGCCGCCCACCGCGCCGTTCAACGCACCGAGCAGCGCGGCCTCGCCCGCGCGGGCGGCCGCCTGCCACGCGCGGCCCGGCTCCGCGTAAGGCGCGAGCCACGGCGCGGACCAGTCGATCCGTGCGAAATCCGCCGCCGCGCGACCGGCCCCGGAGCCGGATTCGCGCGGCGGCGCGCCGGTCACGCCAGCTTCCAGCCGATCGTCTCGCCGCCGCGCAGCGGCACGACCGGCGTATCGCCCGCGAAGATCTCGCGCGGCAGTTCCCACGGCTCGCGGCGCAGCGTGACCGTCTCGGCGCTGCGCGGCAGCCCGTAGAAATCGGCGCCGAAGAAGCTCGCGAACCCTTCCAGCTTGTCGAGCGCGCCGGCCGTGTCGAACGCTTCCGCGTACAGTTCGAGCGCGTGCAGCGCCGTGTAGCAGCCCGCGCAGCCGCACGCGGTTTCCTTCGCGTCGCGCGCATGCGGCGCGCTGTCGGTGCCGAGGAAGAAGCGCGGATTGCCCGACGTCGCGGCCTCGACCAGCGCCACGCGATGCGTCTCGCGCTTGAGCACCGGCAGGCAGTAGTAATGCGGGCGAATTCCGCCGACGAACAGCGCGTTGCGGTTGTACAGCAGGTGATGCGCGGTGATCGTCGCGCCGAGCAGGCCGGGCGCCGCGTCGGCATCGCGTACGTAGTCGGCCGCGTCCTTCGTCGTGATGTGCTCGAACACGACCTTCAGGCCCGGGAAATCGCGGCGCAGCGGCGTCATCACGCGGTCGATGAACACCTTCTCGCGGTCGAACAGGTCGATCGACGCATCGGTCACCTCGCCGTGCACGAGCAGCGGCATGCCGGTTTCCTGCATCGCCTCGAGCGTTTTCGCGCATTTCGCGAGATCGGTGACGCCATGGTCGGAGTTCGTCGTCGCGCCTGCCGGATACAGCTTCACGCCGTGCACGAAGCCGCTTTCGCGCGCGCGGCGGATCTCGTCGGGCGGCGTGTTGTCGGTCAGGTACAGCGTCATCAGCGGCTCGAACGTCATCCCGGCCGGCAGCGCGGCGAGGATGCGCTCGCGATAGGCCTGCGCCTGCGCGGTGGTCGTGACCGGCGGCTTCAGGTTCGGCATGACGATGGCGCGGCCGAACTGGCGGGCGGTGTGCGGCAGCACGGCGGCGAGCATGTCGCCGTCGCGCAGGTGCAGGTGCCAGTCGTCGGGACGGGCGAGCGAAAGCGTCGCCGGGGAAGAAGCGTTCGAGGCAGTCATAGGAGGCGTCGTGAGGAACGGGCTTGCCATCGGCGGGGCCGGAACGCGCGTGCGCGGGCCGACTGACGGCAAACCGCAACACGGGGCCTTTGGCCAGCGGAATCCGCTTTTTACCGCTCAGGGCTCGGTGATATGCTAGAAGCCGCATTGTACCGGGGTTCGCCCGGTTCGTTACCCCCCGCTTCAGCCTGCCGCCCCACGTAAAATGTGCCAACTCCTTGGAATGAACTGCGCCGCGCCGACGGACGTCACATTCTCCTTCACAGGTTTCGCGGCCCGGGGCGGGCTCACCGATCACCATGCCGACGGCTGGGGCATCGCGTTCTTCGAAGACAAGGCCTGCCGTCTCTTCATCGATCACCAGGCATCGGCCACGTCGCCGATCGCCGAAATGGTGAAGCGCTACCCGATCAAGTCCAAGAACACGATCGCCCACATCCGCAAGGCGACGCAAGGGCACATCCTGCTCGAGAACAGCCATCCGTTCATGCGCGAGCTGTGGGGCCGGCACTGGATCTTCGCGCATAACGGCGACCTGCAGGACTACGCGCCGGACATGGACGGCAGTGTCTACCACCCGGTCGGCACGACCGACAGCGAACAGGCGTTCTGCGTGCTGATGCAGGGGCTGCGCGAGGCCTTTCCCGGCGCGCAGCCGCCGCTGCCCGAGCTGTTCGAGCGGGTCGGCGAACTGACGCGCGGCATCACCGATCACGGCGTGTTCAACTTCCTGATGTCGAATGGCCAGGCGCTCTTCGCGCACTGCTCGACGCGGCTGCACTACCTCGTGCGGCGCTGGCCGTTCTCGACCGCGCATCTCGTCGACGAAGACCTGTCGATCGACTTCGCGAAATACACGACCCCCGAGGATCGCGTCGCGGTGATCGCGACGCAGCCGCTCACCGACAACGAAGTCTGGACCGCGTTCGAGCCGGGCGAGCTGATCATGTTCCAGTGCGGCGACGTCGCCGCGCGGATGCAGATTCCGGTGCCCGAGCGCGTGCTCGAGAAGCTGCGCAACCCGTCGCTCGATGCGTCGGCATCCGCGCCGCGCGCGGTGGTTCGCGAAGCGCTCGCCACCGCGGCCGACGGCGATGCCGACGACGCGATCGATTTCTGAAGCCCGGCGCGGCATCGGCTGCGCTCGCTTTCCGAACTGCTGCGCGCACTTCATGCGTCATCGGCGCAAATCGCCTCGCTCCGGTCAATACGGTTTCGTTTTAACCGCCACCCGGCGCAATCGATTGACATCGCCCGACATCCGCTTGATTTTATTAATTTACAAGCGAAAGCAAATAAAAGATGGAATCAGAAAAATAACCATCAATTAAAACAAGAACCCCTGATCCGGATTTTAACGCACCGCATCTGCCGGAACCGTTCGCTATCCCACCTACTCCGGCAGCCGTTCCAGATCTCCGCAAAACCCCTTCCAGCCCGCCCCGCCATAGCCTTCGGTTCGATTAACCACACAAATCAAAAATACCACGCATTACGGTTCGCATCATTACAGTTTCCAGTTTCTCGATAATCGACGGCCATCTGAATCAGTAGACTCCGCCCATCCTCGGTGTAACGAAACACGATTGGCGCGACACGCTGCCATAGCCGCCGCGCGCCCCTTCGGATCATTTCCCCACCGCGGAATGCGAATTCGCCGAATAACGGCGAATGCCACGTCAAAAAGAAGAAAGAGGGGTATGTCGTGAATCACTCATTTCGATCGATATGGAGCGAGGCCGCCGGCTGCTGGGTCGCGGTCGCGGAAACGACCCAGACGCGCGGCAAGCGCTCGGGCGCTGCATCGGGGCCAAGTCAGCGCACCGCCCGCAAGGCAACGCATCACGCAACGCGCCGGTCGCCGCTTCGTGTCGCGGCGCTCGGCGCCGCACTGGCGGCACTGTCGGCCGGCACCGTGCACGCATCGACCTGCGGCAACGGCGCGGCCGTCGCGAACGGCGGCACCTGCGCGCTCGGCAGTTTCAGCCCGACCGTCAACAACGATCTCGTCGGCGCCACGACCGTGTCGGGCGGCGACCGGGTCGGCCTGACCGGCGCCTGGACGGGCGCGACCGGCGACATGGGCTACACGCCGATGCCGCTCGGCAACACGTCCATCATTTCGGGCAACCCGAATCAGCCGTTGGTCACGCTCGGCGGCAAGACGCAAAGCGTCGGCACCCCCGATTCGATCACGGGCAGCCGCACGTCCGTCGCCACTTACGACTCGTCCGCGTTCGTGTCATCGACCGCGGGCTCGACCGTCGTGCAGGTCTACCACGACGTGAACGACAACCAGTACGTGAACACGCGGATCGGCACGGTCGCGAATTCGGGCGGCACGCTCGACGTATCGATCGGCAACCCCGCGAACGCACCTGCGGCAACCGGCAACGTGATGACGATCGCGGCCAAGCAGAGCGATCTCGCCTACGCGGACGGCACCGGCTCGGCACCCAGCGTCATCAACTGGAATTCGCGCAACCAGATCTGGTTCATCACCGGCGACTATCTCGCGAGCGGCGGCCCCGTCGGCAGCATCGAGCTCGACGTGCCGACCTACGCAGGCACCTTCACCGCGTTCGACGGCAGCACGTGGACCGTCACCGACGCCGCGTCGCTCGCCGCGTACAACGACTTTCTCGTGCGTTCGGTCCGCAACGGCGCGCTCGGCTCGCAGACCGCCTACGACACCGCGTTCGGCCAGGCCGTGACACTTTCCCCGCAGACCTTCGAGTATGCGAACGACGTATCGCCCGGCGACAAGAACGCGCTGCCCAGAAACTACCCGTCCGCGATGCACGGCACGGGCGCGAACGCTACGCTGCACATCGGCAAGGACGGTCAGATCGACTTCCGCGGCTCCAACACGATCGATGAGAGCGCGGCCGTCGTCGCGGAGAACGGCGCGCACTTCGTCAACGACGGGCGCCTGTCGGGCGACTTCACGCTGGTGCGCCTGCTGAGCGGCGCGAGCGGCGTCAACAACGGCACGATCTCGTCCGGCTATACGGCTGGCGACAACGTCAACACGGGGGGCGCCACCCCTTCCGACAACTTCGGGCTCAACACGTACGTCGAAGGCAGCGGCGTGTACGCGAACGGCGCCGGCACGACGTTCGTCAACAACGGCGTGATGAACGTCGGCGCCTGGAATCTCACCCGCAACCGGCTCGACCTGCAGAACTACGCGGTAGCCGCCACGGACGGCGCGCGCGCGTCGAACGCCGGCACGATCAACGTCGGCGTCAACGCGACGACGCTCGACAGCCAGGTGATCGGCGGCCTCGTCGCCGGCGGCAGCTTCACGAACGAAGCCGGCGGCACGATCTATCTCGGCCGCGCCGCGCAGTACGACCCCAGCTCCCCCGAAGCCGCGAACGACGTCGCGCTGTCCGCGCACGGGTACGGCATCCTGCTCGGCGCGTCGGGCACCGCCAGCAACCTCGGCACGATCGTGATCGGCACGCAGACGCAGAACGGCGCCGCGCTGGCGAGCATCGGCTCGAGCGCCGGCACGCTGACCAACGCGGGCGCGATCGTCGTCAACGGCGCGGCGCCCGGCACGCCGCTCGCCAACGTCGGCATGCTCGCGGCCGACACCGCCGCGACCGTGACCAATACGGGCACGATCACGCTGAATGGCGTGAACGGCATCGGCATCATGGTCGTCGGCACCGGCACGAACGCGACGGCCGCGACGTCGACCGGCACGATCAACGTGGCCGGCGGCCTCGATCCCGCGTCGGGCACGCGCAACTACGGCGTCTGGGCCGAAGGGCCGCTCGCGAAAGCCACGCTCGACGGTGCGCTGAACCTGACGGGCACCGGCGCGATCGGCGTGCACGCGCGTTCCGGCGCGACGATCGACGTCGGCGCGAACGCCGTGCCGGCCTTCATGTCCGGCACGCACCAGATCGGCTTCTATGCATACGGCGCAGGCTCGAAAATCAACGTCGCCGCGCAGCACCTGAGTGTCGACACCGACGATTCGACGCTGTTCCGCGTCGCGGGCGGCGCGGCCTACACGGGCGCGTCGGCGGCCGGCGCACTGATCACCGACGTCAACGGCCAGCGCGCGCGCGGCGTGCTCGCGACCGACGTCGGCACCACGCTGTCGACCGGCAACGCGATCTACGACGTCAAAGGCGCGAACGGCATCGCGATCGCGGTCGAAGGCGGCGCGAAAGGCACGATCGACCCGGGCACGACGATCAACCTGAACGCGGCCGGCGCGACCGCGGGCATCGTCGACGGCCAGGCGCACGACCTCGCCGGCGCGGCTGCCGGCGCACCGGTCGCGACGACGCTGACCAATCACGCCGCCGTCACGTCGTCGACCGCCGGCGTGACCGGCTTCATCGCGCAGAACCTCGGCACGCTCGAGAACCGCAGCACGGTGTGGCTGACCGGCGCCGGCTCGACGGGCGTCGTGGCCGGCGCGCTCGGCACGGTGAACAACGCGTCGACGATCCGCGTCTCCAACGGCACCGGCGCGCTCGTGCAGGGTGCGTCGGCCACGCTCGCCAATGCGGGTTCGATCGAAGCCGACGACGGGATCGCGGGCGTGCGTCTCACGGGGGCCGGCGCATCGGTCGCGCTGTCGGGCGCGGGCACCGTCGTCGCGAACGGCAGCGCCGACGGCGTGCTGATCGACTCGACCGTGACGGACGGCGGGATCGCGGCCGGGGCGACGTCGATCGCGGTCGGCGGCTCGGGCAGCGGCATCCGCAACCTCGGTGCGAATGCAACGATCGCACTGTCCGGCACGCAGGTCGCCACGACCGGCAACGGCGCCGCCGGCCTCGCGTCGACCGGTGCGGGTGCACGTATCGCGACCGATGCGGCCACGGTCGTCCGCACGGCGGGGGCCGACGCGCTCGGCCTGTCCGTGTCGGGTGCCGATTCCACGCTCACGGCCAACGGAACGACCGTCGCGACGACCGGCGCGAACGCGCATGCGATCGTCATGGACGGCCGCGCGACAGCCCTGCTGTCGGGCGCGAAGATTTCCGCATCGGGTGCCGCGGCCGATGGCATCGTCGCGCAAAACGGCGGCCGCATCGCCGATACGGGTTCGTCGCTCGCCAGCGTGGCCGGCAACGGCGCCACCGCGAACAGCGGCGGCGTGCTCGCGTTGACCGGCACGGCGCTCACGGGCGCGACGGCCGGCGTGCTGACGTCGGACACGCTCGCGAACGGCGCGACCAGCTCGGTGCTCGTCGACGGCGGCAGCGTGACGTCCGCCACCGGGCCGGCGTTCGCCGCGCGCGGCGGCACGGCCGACATCGCGGTACGCAACGGCACGGTCGTGACGGCCGGCAACGGCACGCTGCTGAACCTCGCGAACGGCAGCAACGTGACGTTCAGCGCATCGGCGGTCAACCTCGCGGGCGACATCGTGTCGGACGCGTCGAGCACCGGCAACGTGCTCCTCGCGAACGGCACGACGCTGACCGGGAAGATCGACCCGGTCGCACTGAGTGTCGACGGCACGAGCACGTGGCGCATGACGGGCAGTTCGGTCCTGAGCAGCCTGAACAACGCGGGCCTCGTCGCATTCGCCGCGCCGACCGGCTCGCCGACGCTGACCGGCAGCTACAAGACGCTGACGACCGGCGGCTACGTCGGCAACGGTGGCACGCTCGCGCTGAATACGTATCTCGGCGCCGATACGTCACCGACCGACCGGCTGATCGTGAACGGCGGCACGGCGAGCGGCACGACCGGCCTGAAGATCGCCAACACGGCCGGCACCGGCGCGCAGACGACCGGCGACGGGATTCCCGTGGTCGTCACGGCCAACGGCGGCACGACCGCCGCGTCGGCATTCCATCTTGCCGGCCCGGTACAGGCCGGCGCGTACGAATACCGGCTCTATCGCGGCGGGCAAGGCGACGCGAACGGCTGGTACCTGCGCTCGCAACTCGACCAGACCGATCCCGGCGACCCGATCCACCCGTCCGGCGGCGGCGACGGCGGCAACAACGGGAATGGCAACGCAAACGGCAACGGCGGCACGCTCGCGTATCGTCCGGGCGTGTCCGGTTACGCGATGACGCCGCTGCTGAACGCCGACTACGGCTTCTCGACGCTCGGCAGGCTGCACGAGCGCGTCGGCGACATCTACAACGTCGAGAAACAGCAGCCCGGCAATCGCGACGGCGTGTGGGGGCGCATCGGCGGCCAGAGCCTCGATGCGAACGCGGGCCGTTTCTCGGCCGACGAACGCACGTTCTTCGCGCAGTTCGGCAAGGACTGGACCCTCGACCAGGCGCCCGACGGCGCCGGCAGCACGCACGCGGGCGTGACGGCCAGCATCGGCGTGTCGAACGCGAGCTTCAGCGACATGGCGCGCGCAGGCTCGCCCGACCTGTCGACGTCGACCGGCTCGGTCGAGATGCACGCGCAGAGCGTCGGCGGCTACTGGACGCGCTATCTGCCCGACGGCACCTACTTCGACAGCGTCGGGCAGGTCACGCACTACGGCAACCGCTATCGCGACAGCTACGGCAACGAGGCGTCGCAGAACGGCTTCGGCGTCGCGCTGTCGCAGGAAGTCGGCAAGCCGTTCGCGATCGGCACGTTGCCGGTCGCGGTCGAGCCGCAAGCGCAGCTGATGTATCAGTACCTGAAGCTGAACGGGTTCAACGACAACGTGTCGGCCGTATCGGGCACGACGACGAATGCGCTGCGCGGCCGCGTCGGCGTGCGCATTTTCCGGCCGAACCTCCAGTCGGACGCGGGCGGCGGCGCCGCGACGCCGTACTTCACGGCCGACGTGCTGCACGACTTCCTGTCGCCGGGGCAGACCGTGGTCGGCGGCACGCCGTTCGCGACGCATCTCGGGCGCACCTGGTACGAGCTCGGCGTCGGCGTGACCGCCGGCTTCGGCAAGTCGGGCGAGCTGTACGCGAACGCGAAGATCGCACGCAACATCGGCGGCGATTACCGGCGCGGAATCGTCGGACAGGTCGGCTACCGGTACAGCTGGTAACGCCCGGCGACGGACGAAAAAAAACCGCCCGGCTGCGTGCCGGGCGGTTTTCGCATGGGTGCGCGCGAAAACGCGCGAACGCTCAGTGCAGGATCTTCGCGAGGAAGTCCTTCGCGCGGTCCGATTTCGGATTCGAGAAGAAATCGTCCTTGCGGTCGTCCTCGACGATCGCGCCCTTGTCCATGAAGATCACGCGATGCGCGACCTTCTTCGCGAAGCCCATCTCGTGCGTGACGACCATCATCGTCATCCCTTCCTGCGCGAGTTCGACCATCACGTCGAGCACTTCGTTGATCATCTCGGGATCGAGCGCGGACGTCGGCTCGTCGAACAGCATCGCGATCGGGTCCATCGACAGCGCGCGCGCGATCGCGACCCGCTGCTGCTGGCCGCCCGACAACTGGCCCGGAAACTTGTGCGCATGCGCCTTCAGGCCGACGCGATCGAGCAGCTTCATGCCCTTCTCGTTCGCCTCGTCCTTGCCGCGGCCGAGCACCTTGACCTGCGCGAGCGTCAGGTTTTCGGTGATCGACAGGTGCGGGAACAGCTCGAAATGCTGGAACACCATCCCGACCTTCGAGCGCAGCTTCGACAGGTTCGTCTTCTTGTCGCCGACCGACTGGCCGTTCACGAGGATCTCGCCCTGCTGGAACGGCTCCAGGCCGTTCACGGTCTTGATCAGCGTCGACTTGCCGGAGCCCGACGGGCCGCACACGACGACCACTTCGCCTTTCTTGACCTCGGTCGTGCATTCGGTGAGGACCTGAAACTGGCCGTACCACTTCGAAACGTTCTTGATGGAAATCATCTTGTGACCTTTTTCTGGAGACCCTTGACGAGAGCAGACGCCAACGAGCAAATCACGAAATAGCATGCGCCGGCGAACAGGACCATCTCGACGGTCGTGCCGTCGCGATCGCCGACGTTGGCGGCCGTGCGGAAGAAGTCCGCGAGACTGATCACGTACACGAGCGACGTATCCTGGAACAGGACGATCGCCTGCGTGAGCAGCAGCGGCACCATCGCGCGGAACGCCTGCGGCAGGATCACGAGGCGCATCGCCTGCGCGTAGTTCATGCCGAGCGCGAACGCGGCGTTCACCTGCCCGCGCGGCACCGCCTGGATGCCGGCGCGGATGATCTCGGAATAATACGCGGCTTCGAACAACGAGAACGCGACCATGGCCGACGCGAGGCGGATGTCGATCGTCGGCGACAGCCCGAGCACGCCCTGCAGCAACTGCGGCACGATCAGGAAGAACCACAGCAGCACCATCACGAGCGGGATCGAGCGGAACACCGTCACGTACGCTTTCGCGAACCATGCGAGCGGCTTCACGCCGGACAGCCGCAGCAGCGCCAGCAGCGTGCCCCAGACGATCCCGATCACGATCGCGATCAGCGTGATCTTGAACGTGACGACCGCCCCCGACCACAGCGTCGGCAGCGCGCCGGGAATACTACTCCAGTCGAACTGATGCATCACTTGCCTCCGATATAGCCGGGCAGCCGCGTGCGGCCTTCGATCCAGCGCATGAACGCCATCACGACGAGGTTGATCAGCACGTAGGCGAGCGTGACC
The DNA here is from genome assembly GCF_001319805.1 of Burkholderia sp. E168m22. Classification (NCBI taxonomy): domain Bacteria; kingdom Pseudomonadati; phylum Pseudomonadota; class Betaproteobacteria; order Burkholderiales; family Burkholderiaceae; genus Burkholderia; species Burkholderia sp. E168m22. Next base: position 16,176 of record NZ_BBSK01000006.1, on the reverse strand, counting down.
GCGATGAACGACTCATAGGTCTGCGCGGTGTAGTCGACGAGCTGGCGCGCCTGTGCGGACAGGTCGAGCAGGCCGATCGTCGACGCGACGGCGGAGTTCTTGAAGATGTTCAGGAATTCCGACGTGAGCGGCGGCACGATGATCCGGTACGCGACGGGCAGCAGCACGTAGCGATACGTCTGCCATTGCGTGAAGCCCATCGCGAGGCCGGCCGCGCGCTGGCCCTTCGGCAGCGCGTTGATCCCCGAGCGCACCTGTTCGCACACGCGCGCGCCCGTGAACAGGCCGAGACAGACGATCGACGCGGTAAAGAACTGCGTGCCGGGCGGCAACTGCTTGATCCAGGTGCCGATCGACGCGGGCAGCAACTCGGGTATCACGAGATACCAGACGAAGAACTGCACGATCAGCGGGATGTTCCGGAAGATCGACACGTACACGGTGCCGATCGCGGCGAGCCACTTGTTCGGCACGGTGCGCAGCACGCCGAACAGCGACCCGACGATCAGCGCGATGACCCAGGCGACGAGCGACACTTCGATCGTCACCCAGAAGCCGGACATCAGCCATCCGAAATAAGTCGTCGGCTCGCCGGTCGACACGGGGCTCAGAAAGATGCCCCAGTTCCAGTGGTAAGACATGGGCAAGACTCCAGCAAAAAGAAACGGAAGAAGCGTGGCCTCTTCCGTCTCATTAGCGTCATTTCTGCATCAACGGCCGTGTGGTCAGTCGAGCGCCTTGTCGTTCGGGTTCGCGTACAGCTTCTTCATCGAATCGGACAGCGGGAAGTTCAGGTTCAGCCCCTTCGGCGGAATCGGGTTCTCGAACCACTTCGCGTAAATCTTCGCGGCTTCGCCCGACTTCTCGACTTGCGAGATCGCGTCGTCGACGACCTTCTTGAAGTCGGCATCGCCCTTGCGCATCATGCAGCCGTAAGCCTCTTCCGATTGCGGCGTGCCGACGATCACCCACTCGCCCGGCTGCTTCGCCTTCGCGCGCTCGCCCGCGAGCAGCGCGTCGTCCATCATGAACGCGACCGCGCGGCCCGATTCCAGCGTGTTGAACGAATCGCCGTGATCCTTCGCGCTGATGATATTCATGCCGAGCTGCTTGTCGTTGTTCATCTTGCGCAGCAGGCGCTCAGACGTCGTGCCGGCGGTCGTCACGACCGTCTTGCCCTTCAGGTCGGCGAAATCCTTGACGCCCGAATCCTTCTTCGTCATCAGGCGCGTGCCGATCACGAAGATCGTGTCGGAGAACGCGGCTTGCTGCTGACGCTCGAGGTTGTTGGTCGTCGAGCCGCACTCGATGTCGACCGTGCCGTTCTGCACGAGCGGAATACGGTTCTGCGACGTGACGGGGATGTTCTTCACCTGCAGGTTCGGCAGGTTCAGCTTCTTCTTCACCGCGTCCACGATCTTCAGCTGGAACTCGCGCGAATAGCCGACCACCTGCTGGTTCTGGTCGTAGTAGGAGAACGGAATCGACGATTCGCGGTGGCCCAGCGCGATCACGCCCGTGTCCTTGATCTTCTTCAGCGTGCCAGTCTCCTGAGCGTACGCGCCGCTTGCGAACGCGCACAGCGCCGCGGCCATCAGGACTGCCTTGTGGTATTTCATTTTGGTCATCTCCTTGGCTAAAACCCGCGCCAGTGTATCAAAGTAATATTTTTGAAAGTACTGGTTGTTTACCGCACTACGAATCGCCCTGTGCGAAGCCTTCCTCCCGGCTCCGGGCGCTCCAGATGCGCGCGCGGGCGGTGCCGGATTCGGCACCGCCCGCGCGGGTTCATATCCACAATCGGGTGGATTGCGTCATGAATCGATCATGGTCGTCGATCGGGGACGCCCGGTTAGGGACGCCCGGTCGGGGACGCCCGATCAGGGGTAGAGGCCGCGCATTTCGCGCGCCATCAGGATGCGCTTGCACGCGACGATGAACGCCGCCGTACGCACCGTCACCTTGTGCTCTTCCGCGACCGCCCACACGCCGGCGAACGCTTCGCGCATCACGCGCTCGAGACGATGGTTGATCTCGTCTTCCGTCCAGAAGAAGCTCGAGAAATCCTGCACCCACTCGAAGTACGACACGGTCACGCCACCCGCGTTCGCGATCACGTCGGGGATCACGAGCACGCCGTTCGCGCTCAGAATGTCGTCCGCCGCCGTCGTCGTCGGGCCGTTCGCGCCTTCGACGATGATCTTCGTGCGGATCTTCGCCGCGTTCTTCTCGGTGATCTGGTTTTCCAGCGCCGCCGGGATCAGGATGTCGGTCTCGACCGTCCAGAACTCGTCGTTCGGCATCGGTTCCGCGCCTTCGAAGCCCGCGACGCCGCCGGTGCGGGCGACGTGGTCGAGCAGCTTGTTCGAATCGAGGCCGGCCGGCTGGTAGATCGTGCCCGTGTGATCCTGCACCGCGATCACCTTCGCGCCCGCTTCCTGGAACAGCTTCGCCGCGATGCCGCCGACGTTGCCGAAACCTTGCACCGCGATACGTGCGCCTTCGATTTCCAGGCCCTTCTTCTTCGCCGCTTCGGAGCCGACGACGAACACGCCGCGGCCCGTTGCTTCCTTGCGGCCGAGCGAACCGCCGAGCGCGATCGGCTTGCCGGTCACGACGCCGGTCGACGTCTGGCCCTGGTTCATCGAGTACGTGTCCATCATCCACGCCATCACCTGTTCGTTGGTGTTGACGTCCGGCGCCGGGATGTCCGTGTTCGGGCCGATGATGATGCCGATTTCGCTGGTGTAGCGGCGCGTCACGCGTTCGAGCTCACCACGCGACAGCTTGCGCGGGTCGACGCGGATGCCGCCCTTCGCGCCGCCGTACGGCACGTTCACGGCCGCGTTCTTCACCGACATCCATGCCGACAGCGCCATCACTTCCGACAGCGTCACGTCCTGGTGGTAGCGCACGCCGCCCTTGCCCGGACCGCGCGACACGTTGTGCTGCACGCGATAGCCTTCGAAGTGCGCGACGGTGCCGTTGTCGAGCTCGATCGGGCAGTCGACGATCAGGATGCGCTTCGGACGCTTCAGCGTTTCGAGCCAGCGCGACAGCGAACCGAGGTACGGCGCGACGCGATCGACCTGCTGAAGGTAGTTGCCCCACGGGCCGAGATCGTCGGCGTGCAGGTAGGACGGGATGGACTGCTGTTGCGAAGACATGGAAGCTCCAACGTTCAACGGATTGCGCACATTGTCGAAAAAGCCGTTTTTTTTATCCAATGCCGTTTGTTTATTCGATTATGCGTTTCTTGCATGATCGCGATTTTTCGCAAATCCGCGGTCGATTTGCGCAAGAACGCCCGCGATCGGCCGTGCATCGCGTTCGTGAAAAACCGGATTGGATTGGCGCGAGCCGGCGACGGGACAGCCGTTCGGCAGGCGCTGCAGGGGGCGCCGTCAGCCGGCCGAGCCGATCGGCCGGATTAACCGTCGGCGGTTATCCGGCGATCAAGCGGCGGCGTCGCCGGTCGTGTCGCGCAGTTCGTCGCGCACGACGTCCCACAGCGCCCGCACGAGCTTCTGCCGCGGATCGTCGCCCTGCAGCGCGAGCTTGTCGCAGTACAGCCTGATCTCCATCGTCAGCGTGAACGGATGCGCGCCGCCGCGCGCCGACCGGTCGAGCCGGATCAGCCGGCCGCCCGCGACCGCATCGTCGACCGCGCTGTGCGGCAGGAACGCGACGCCGTGGCCCGCGAGCGCCATCGCCTTCAGCCCCTCGGCCATGTCGGTTTCGTAGACGCGATCGAGAAACAGCCGCGTCGGCGCGTTCGCGATGATGACTTCGGTCATCCGGCCGAGATACGCGTTCGGCGTATACGACAGGTACGGCACGCGCGCGTCGGCCGCGCCCGGCAGCGTATGGCGCGGCCGGCCCGCGCGGCCGGGCGCCGAGAACGGGCTGATCGGCTCGCTGCCGAGGATCAGCATGTCGTAGCGGGCCGGGTCGAGCGCGACCGGATGGCTCGGGTGGTGATAGCCCATCACGAGGTCGCAGCCGCCCTCGACCAGCGACAGCACCGCGTCGTGCACGTTCAGCGCGCGCAGCCGCGTGTGGACCTGGCCCATCTTCGCCTCGATCCGCTCGAGCCAGCGCGGGAAATACGTGAGCGACAGCGTGTGCGGCACCGCGAATTCGATCGTCGGCACCGGCGCGCCGACGTGGCCGCGCAGCAGCGTGCGCGCCTCGTGCGCCTGCGACAGCATCGTCAGCGCCTGCTCGTAGAAGATCTGCCCGGCCTGCGTGAGCCGCGTCGGATAGACCGAACGATCGATCAGCTCGGTCGCGAGCCACGCCTCGAGCGCCTGGATGCGCCGCGAAAACGCCGGCTGCGACACGTGCCGCAGCTCGGCGGACCGGCTAAAGCTGCGCGTCTCCGCGAGCGAGACGAAGTCTTCGAGCCATTTCAGTTCCATGCAGGCGGGCGCGGCGGGCGGCGGTCGGGAAGAAGCCTGCATTCTACCGGCGGGCGGCCCCGGCCGGCGGCGTCGAACGCGGCCCGGCAAGCCGGCGCGGGCCCCCGCCGGCACGCCATTCGCGCGCCGCCCCGGTGCCGCCCGAACCGCGCGCGCCCGCGGCAGCCACGGCCGGACCGGTTCGGCCGGGATCGACGCGCGCCGATGGTAAAATGCCGGATTCTCCTCCCCTCGTTCGCCCCGGCCCCAAAAGGCCCTGCCCGATCATGTCCGACACTCGTCCCGATACGCTTTTCGCCCTCACCGCGCTCTCGCCCATCGACGGCCGCTACGCCAGCAAGACCGAAGCGCTGCGCGACTGGCTCTCCGAAGCCGCCTTCATGCGCCACCGCGTCACCGTGGAGGTGCACTGGCTGATCGCGCTGTCGCGCGCCGGCTTCGCGGAAGTCCCGCGCTTCTCGGAAGCCTCCGAGCAGTTCCTGCTGCAGCTCGCCGAGCGCTTCACCGCGCACGACGCCGCGCGCATCAAGGAAATCGAGCGCGTGACGAACCACGACGTGAAGGCCGTCGAATACTGGCTGAAGGAATCGGTGAAGGGCCAGGCCGAACTCGAGAAGGCGAGCGAATTCATCCACTTCGCGTGCACGTCCGAGGACATCAACAACACGTCGCACGGCATGATGCTCGCCGGCGCGCGCGAACACGTGATCCTGCCGGCGCTGCGCACGGTCTACCAGCGCCTCGTCGCACTCGCGCACGCGCACGCCGAGCAGCCGATGCTGTCCCGCACGCACGGCCAGCCGGCCAGCCCGACGACGCTCGGCAAGGAACTCGCGAACGTCGCCGCGCGTCTCGCCCGTGCGATCACGCGCATCGAGAAGGTCGAGATCCTCGGCAAGATGAACGGCGCGGTCGGCAACTTCAACGCGCATTTCTCGGCGTATCCGGAATTCGACTGGGAAGCGTTCTCGCGCGACGTGATCGAGAACCGCCTGAAGCTCACGTTCAACCCGTACACGATCCAGATCGAGCCGCACGACTACATGGCCGAACTGTTCGACGCTGTGGCGCGCGCGAACACGATCCTGCTCGACCTCGACCGCGACGTGTGGGGCTACATCTCGGTCGGCTACTTCAAGCAGAAGACGAAGGCCGGCGAAATCGGCTCGTCGACGATGCCGCACAAGGTCAACCCGATCGACTTCGAGAACTCGGAAGGCAACCTCGGCCTCGCGAACGCGACGCTGCGCCACCTCGCCGACAAGCTGCCGGTGTCGCGCTGGCAGCGCGACCTGACCGACTCGACGGTGCTGCGCAACATGGGCGTCGCGCTCGGCTACTCGCTGCTCGCGTACGACTCGCTGATCCGCGGTCTCGACAAGCTCGAAGTGAATCCGCAGCGCCTGAACGAAGACCTCGACAACTGCTGGGAAGTGCTCGCCGAGCCGGTGCAGACGGTGATGCGCCGCTACGGCATCGAGAACCCGTACGAGCAGCTGAAGGAACTGACGCGCGGCAAGGGCATCACGCGCGAAGCACTGCAGGAATTCGTCGGCACGCTGGCGATCCCGCAGGATGCGAAGGACCGCCTGCTCGCGATGACGCCGGCGTCGTACATCGGCAAGGCCGTCGAACTCGCGAAGCGGATCGCGTAAGCGCCGCCGTCGCCTGACGAAAAAAGCCCGATGCGAAGCGATTCGCATCGGGCTTTTTGTTGCCTGCCGCGGCCGATCAGAACGAGATCATCCGCCCCGGGTTCAGCGCGCTCATCACGCTCATCGCTGCCTTCGCGGCCGGAATCGCGATCGGCGACAACTGCCGGCCGAGCGGAATCGCGCGGTGATCGATGCCCGTGAGCATCGAGAAATCGTCGTTGCGGCCGACGAAATCGTCGCAAATCGCCTTGCCGATCCGCACCGTCTGCGCGACGCCGTGCCCGCTCCAGCCCTGCACCATGTACATCGGCACGCGGCCGTCGGTCTTGCGGCTGTCGGTGGCGCCGTTCAGCGTGAAATCGCTGACGCCGCTCCAGCAGTAATCGAGCGCGAAGCGGCCGTCGTGCTGCGGAAACACCGTGTTCAGTCGCGTCAGCAGATACGCGTTGACGTCGGGCTGCGCCCAGCAGCTGCCAGTGCCCTGCCCGCCGAACAGCAGGCGGTTGCCGCGCACCGGCCGGTAGTAGTCGATCTGGAACTGCGTGTCGTACACCGGCATGCCGGCCGGCAGCAGCGTCGCGACGTCGACGTCGAGCGGCGCCGTCACGCTCACGTACGTGAAGAACGGCACCGTGGTCGCCGCGCCGTCGTCGAGCAGCCGGAACGTCGTGTTGTGCAGCGCGAGCACCACCCCCTTGCGCGCGGTGATGGTGCCGCCCGGCGTCGTCGCGACGACGCCGGCGGGCGTCTCGTCGAGCTCAAGCACTTCGGTGCCTTCGAACAGCGCGCCGCCGTTCAGCCGGAAGCCGTGCACGAGGCCGCGCACCAGCGCGAGCGGGTGAATCTGGCCGCCGATCGCGTCGATCGCCGCGCCGTGATACAGCCCCGAGCGCACGTATTCGTCGTGCAGCTGATGGCGGCCGACGAGGGTCACGCCCGCGTCGCCGAGATGGCGGCGCGCATCCGCGCCGTCGAGCAGCGCGCTCATGTGGCCGGGGTGAATCGCCGCCGTCACGTGGCCGCGCTTGCGGTCGAGATCAAGCGCGTAACGCGCGCCGATCCCGTCGATCAGATCCATCGACTCGGCCGACGCGAAGCGCCACAGCCGCTTCGCATCGTCGTGCGACAGGTTCTCGATCATGTCGGCCGCTTCCCAGCGCGCGAGGCCGGGCGTCAGTTGCCCGCCGTTGCGGCCCGACGCGGCCGAGCCGACGTGATGCTTGTCGACGAGGATCGTGTCGACGCCGGCTTCCGCCAGATGCAGCGCGGCCGATGCGCCGAGCAACCCGGCACCAATCACGAGCACGTCGCACACGATGTCGTGCGCGAGCGGCGCGCTGTTTTCATGGGGCGACAGCGACGCCTCGTACCAGTTGGCCGGATGCTCGCCGTCGTAGCGAGCCGGATCGCACCAGTTCCAGTTGTCTTTTTCGATGTTCAGTTGCGTTTGCTCGAAACGCGCTTCGCCCCGGATCAGGGGGGTGTTGTTGGAAGTCATGATTGCACTTGCATGGTCTTGGGCCGCCTGTCGAAGAGCCTGTTGGCTTCGCGGGCGGGGGCAGCCGGTTCCACATGGGTGTCAACGAGAAAGGGGGCAAGAAGGCCCGTGTTGACGGGAGGCACGCTCGTGCCGCCTGGATCCCGGACTGTGCGAACGCACGTATTGAAAGGTGCCGGGACACCCAATTTCTACACCGCAGAAATAATTCTACAGTGTAGAATAAGCTTTCGTCAAGTTTACAGCCGGTACGGTACCGGCCTGCCAGCCTGCCTCGATGAAAGACAAACCCGCCCAAGGGCCGCGCGGCCTCGACAAGGACGCGATCGTCGCGGCCGCGCTCGCGCTGCTCGAAGACGTCGGCGAAGCCGCGTTCAGCGTGCGCAAGCTCGCGCAATCGGTCGGCTGCGACCCGATGAGCGTGCTGTATCACTTCAAGTCGAAGGAAGGCCTGAGCCGCGCGATCGCGAATGCACTGTCGCGCTCGCTCGTGCCGGTCGAGCCTTCACTGCCGTGGCGCGAACGGCTGCGCGACCTCGCGCGCCAGTACCGCACGCTCGCGCTGCGCTATCCCGCCGCGTTCGCACTGCTGCAGCGGCACATGAGCACGGGGCCGGCCGATCTCGCGCACATCGAGGTCGTGCATCGCGCGCTGACCGATGCCGGCATCCCGCGCGCGGCGCTGCCGTCGGTATGCGTCGGCTGGTACGCGAGCGTGATCGGGCTCGCCGCCGCCGAAGCGGGCGGCCTCACGCGCGCCGCGAACGACGTCGAGCTCGCGGAAATGCACGCGCTGTCCGACGCCGCGCATCCGCTCGTCAAGTCGGCCGCCCCGCTCTATGCGCAGCTCGATCCGGCCGTCGTGCACGACACGATGCTCGACGTGCTGCTCGACGGCATCGCGCAACGCGCACGCACGGCCTGACCGGCTCGCGCATCGCCAACGAAAAAGGCGCCCGAAGGCGCCTTTTCATGACGATGACCGCGAACCGCGCTCAGTGCTGCTGCGCGTGGCCGATCTTCAGCATGACCTGATCGACGATCTGCTCGGGCGTCAGCTCGATGCTGACCTCGATCGCCTCGTCCGGGCCCGGCTCCTCGAGCGTGTCCAGCTGGCTCTTCAGCAGCGACGGATCGAAGAAATGGCCGGTGCGGCTTTTCAGACGCTCCTGCAACACCTCGAACGAACCCTTCAGATAGACGAACCGCACGTCGGTGTCGGTGCCGCGCAGCACGTCGCGGTACGACCGCTTCAGCGACGAGCACGTGAACACGGCGGTTTCGCCGGCGCGCTGCTTTTCCTCGATGGCCGCGCGAATCGTGCGCAGCCACGGCCAGCGGTCTTCATCGGTTAGCGGAATGCCGTGGTGCATCTTTTCCTTGTTCGCCGCGCTGTGAAACGCGTCGCCATCGGTATAGCTGCACGACAGGCGTTCCGCCAGCATTTCGCCGATCAGCGACTTGCCCGCGCCCGACACGCCCATTGCGATCAGAATCATTGACTACCCCTTGTTACAGAACCACGCTCAGCAACAGCGTAAAACTCAGACCGAGCACCGAGATGATGGTTTCAAGCAGCGACCAGGTCTTGAACGTCTGGCCCACCGTCATCCCGAAATATTCCTTGATCAGCCAGAAGCCGCCGTCGTTCACGTGCGAGAAGATCAGCGAGCCCGACCCCGTCGCCAGCACGAGCAGCTCCGGCCGGACCGACGCGCCCGACGCCGCCGCGATCGGCGCGACGATACCGCAGGCCGTCGTCATCGCGACCGTCGCCGAACCCGTCGCGAGACGCATCAGCGCCGCGACGAACCAGCCGAGCAGCAGCGGCGACAGGTGCGCGTGCTTCGCGGTCTCGACGATCTGCTGCGAGATCCCGCTGTCGCGCAGGACGCCGCCGAAGCCGCCACCCGCGCCGACGATCAGCGTGATGCCGGCGATCGGCGCCAGGCACTCGCCGCAGAACTTCTGGATCTGGTCGCGGTTGAAGCCCTGCTTCGCGCCGAAGGTCCAGAAGCTCACGAGCACGGCGATCAGCAGCGCGACGTCCGAGTTACCGGCAAAGCGCAGCAGGTTGTTCGGCAGCGACTTCGGCGTGAACACCAGGTCGGCCCAGCTGCCGACGAGCATCAGCACGACGGGCAGCAAGATCGTGAACAGCGTGATGCCGAAGCTCGGCAGTTCGCGCTTGCCGCCGTCCGTACGCGAATCGACGAATTGCGACGCGAGCGGGTTGTTTTCCGGCAGCTTCACGAACTTCGAGATCATCAGCGCGAACAGCGGGCCCGCGATGATCGCGGTCGGCACGCCGACGACCAGGCCGAAGGCGATCGTCTTGCCGATATCGGCGCCGTATTGCTGGACGGCCAGCAGCGCGGCCGGGTGCGGCGGGATCAGCCCGTGCACGACCGACAGGCCGGCCACCATCGGCAGGCCGACGACGAGCAGCGACTTGCCGGTGCGCTTCGCGACGTTGAACGCGATCGGGATCAGCAGCACGAAGCCGACTTCGAAGAACACCGGCAGGCCGACGATGATCGCGACGAACATCATCGCCCAGTGGATGTTCTTTTCACCGAACCAGTCGATCAGCGTGGTCGCGATCCGTTCGGCGCCGCCCGATTCGGCCATCATCTTGCCGAGCATCGTGCCGAGGCCGACGACGATCGCGATGTGGCCGAGCGTTCCGCCGGTGCCCGTTTCGAACGACTTGACGATCTTGTCCATCGGCATGCCGACGACGAGACCGAGGCCGAGCGAGACGATGATCAGCACCAGGAACGGGTAGATCTTGTAGCGCGCGATCATCAGGATCAGCGCGGCAATCGCGATCAGCGTGAATACGAGCAGCATGCTGCCTTGGACGGCCCCCATGTGGCACTCCTCCTAGAATTGTTCGAACCGGGCGAGTCGTTGCGAGTATGCCCGGCTATGCGGGTCTCCGAAACACGGGGGTACCCCCCGTCAGGACGCTGAATTTTACTTATCTTTGCGATCCGCGGATAGAACCGGTTCCATCAGCAAAAACCCTCGGTAAAACAAGCACTAACGCTTGCTTTCCGAGGGCTGAACCGTCATCTGGTACAAGCCTTAACGGGGCAACTGGCTCGCTGCTTGCGCGAGGCGCGTGACTTCGGCCCAGTCCTGCGCGGCGAGCGCGGCCTTGGGCGTGAGCCACGAACCGCCGACGCACACGACGTTCGGCAGTTTCAGGAAGTTCGGCGCGGTATCGACCGTGATGCCGCCGGTCGGGCAGAACTTCAGCGCCGGGAACGGGCCATGGAACGCCTGCAGCATCGGCACGCCGCCCGCCTGCTGCGCGGGGAAGAACTTCACGATGTCGTAGCCGAATTCGAGCGCCTGGATGATGTCGCTCGGCGTCATCACGCCCGGCAGCAGCGGCAGGCCCGCGTCGAGCGACGCGAGGTACAGTTCCTTCGTCAGGCCCGGCGACACGCCGAACTTCGCGCCGGCACGCTTGGCCTGCGCGCAGTGCTCGGGCTTCGTGATCGTGCCGACGCCGACGACGATGTCGTCCGCGAGCTGGCTCGCGCGCTGGATCGCTTCCAGCCCGGCCGGCGTGCGCAGCGTGATCTCGAGCACCTTCACGCCGCCCGCGTGCAATGCACGCGACACGTTTTCGCCCTGCTCGACCGAGTCGAATGCGAGCACCGGAATGACCGGGCCCAGCTTCACGATTTCAGCAATCGTCTTCATTGAATTGGCTCCTTGAAATTCATGCGGCGACGCTGGCGGCCGTTTCGCCGACCAGCGTCCCGAAAACCGATGCGCCCTGCTCGGCCGGTGCGGCCGCCGCGCGGAACACGCCGAACAGTTCGCGCCCGAAACCGACTTCGTTCTCGGCCTGGTGCCGCGGCTGCGCGACCGGGCGCGCGTGCCACTCGGCGTCGTCAACCTCGATGTCGAGCACGCCGGCCTCGGCGTCGATCACGAGCACGTCGCCCGTCTTCACCTTGCCGATCGGGCCGGCCAGCAGCGCCTCCGGCGACACGTGGATCACGGCCGGCACCTTGCCCGATGCGCCCGACATGCGGCCGTCGGTCACCAGCGCGACGTGGAAGCCCTGATCCTGCAGCACGCCGAGCAGCGGCGTCAAACGGTGCAGCTCGGGCATGCCGTTCGCGCGCGCGCCCTGGAAGCGCACCACCGCGACGAAATCGCGCTTCAGCTCGCCGCGATCGAACGCTTCCTGCATGGCTTCCTGCGAGTCGAACACGATCGCGGGTGCCGTCACCTTGCGGTGCTCGGGCGCGACCGCCGAGATCTTGATCACGCCGCGGCCGAGCCGGCCCTGCATCAGGCGCAGGCCGCCGTCCGGCTGGAACGGCTCGCGAATGCCGCGCAGCACCTTCGTGTCGTGGCTCTCGGCCGCGCCGTCGACCCACGTCAGCTTGCCGTCGATCAGCTTCGGCTCCTTCGTGTAGTGCGCAAGCCCCTTGCCTGCGACCGTCGTCACGTCCTCGTGCAGCAGCCCGCCTTCGAGCAGGTTGCGTACCAGGAACGCGACACCGCCCGCCGCGTGGAAATGGTTCACGTCGGCCTTGCCGTTCGGATAGATCTTCGCGAGCAGCGGCACGACGGCCGACAGCTCGTCGAAGTCGTTCCAGTCGATCAGGATGCCGGCCGCGCGCGCGATCGCGACCAAGTGCAGCGTGTGGTTGGTCGAGCCGCCCGTCGCGAGCAGCGCAACGATGCCGTTGACGATTGCCTTTTCGTCGATCACATGGCCGATCGGCGTGTAGTGGCCGCGCTCGACGGTCAGGTCGAGCACGCGGCGCGCGGCTTCGGCCGTCAGCGCGGTGCGCAGCGGCGTATGCGGATGAACGAAGGCCGAGCCCGGCAGGTGCAGCCCCATCAGCTCCATCAGCATCTGGTTGCTGTTCGCGGTGCCGTAGAACGTGCAGGTGCCGTGGCCATGATATGCGGCCGATTCGGCTTCGAGCAGCGCGTCGCGGCCGACCTGGCCGGTCGCGAACTGCTGGCGGATCTTCGCCTTGTCGTCGTTCGACAGGCCGCTCGTCATCGGGCCGGCCGGCACGAAGATCGTCGGCAGGTGGCCGAACTGCAGCGCGCCGATCAGCAGACCCGGCACGATCTTGTCGCAGATGCCGAGGCAGAGCGCCGCGTCGAACATGTTGTGCGTGAGCGCGATCGCCGTACCCATCGCGATCGCCTCGCGCGAGAACAGCGACAGCTCCATCCCCGGGTTGCCCTGCGTGACGCCGTCGCACATCGCCGGCACGCCGCCCGCGAACTGCGCGACCCCGCCGTTCTCGCGCGCGGCCGCCTTGATGATCTCGGGGAAATCCTTGTACGGCGCGTGCGCGGACAGCATCTCGTTGTACGAGGACACGATGCCGATGTTCGGCTCGCGAATCGCCTTGATCGCGAACTTGTCGTTGCCCTCGAGGCCCGCGAAGCCGTGCGCGAGGTTCGCGCACGACAGCGCGCCGCGTGCCGGGAACTTGCCTTGCGCGCCGTCGATGCGCTGCAGATAGGCGGAACGGGTCGATTGGCTGCGGGCGATCACGCGTTCGGTGACCTTCGCCAGGGTGGGGTGCAGCGACGTCATGCTGGGCGCTCCTGTATGCCGGCCGACACCGGCGGTTGGAATCGTAGGGACGGTCGAGCTTCGTCGATCGAACGAAGGCAGTCTAGTAGAAAAACTACAAGCACGCAATGCTGATTAGCACGCCCGCAACCACCATTCCCGCCACCAGCAAGGCTTTAATCAGTGAAAACCCTAATTCGCGTCGTTAGCCTCGCATCGAAACCATCGCGATTACGCTAGTATTTTCATGTAGATTTTCTACAATTCGATTGCGATACACTCCCGCATCCGAACCCGATTTCCACGTGCCGTCCCATGCTGCCCCGCATTGAAGCGATCCGCGCCGAGTTGCGCCCGTCCGAGCGCAAGCTCGCCGACTACATCCTCGCCGCGCCGCGCGAGGTGCTCGACCTCGCGATGACCGAGCTGTCGATGCGCGCCGGCGTCAGCCAGCCGACCATCGCGCGCTTCTGCCAGGCGCTCGGCTGCAGCGGCTTTCGCGAATTCAAGATCCGGCTCGCGCAGAGCGTCGCGCCGGGCGTGTCGTCGGTGTACCGCGACGTCGAGCCGAACGAACCGGCGCCCGGCATCATCGGCAAGGTGTTCGACCGCACGATCGGCGCGCTGATCGAAGTACGCAACAGCCTGTCCGCCGGCAGCGTCGCCGACGCGATCGCGCTGCTGTCGAACGCGTCGCGCATCGAGTTCTACGGCGCCGGCGGCTCGGGCATCGCCGCGCAGGACATCCAGCACAAGTTCTTCCGGCTCGGCGTGCCGAGCGTCGCGTATTCGGACCCGCATACGTTCTCGATGTCGTCGGCGCTGCTCGGGCCGCACGACGTCGTCGTCGCGATCTCGAACACCGGCCGCACGCGCGACATCGTCGACGCCGCGCGCTCCGCGCTCGCGTGCGGCGCGAAAGTCGTCGCGATCACGCAGAGCCATTCGCCGCTCGCGAAGCTCGCGACGGTCAGCCTCGCGTCGAACGTCGCCGAGGAAACGGACGTGTTCTCGCCGATGACGTCGCGGATGTCGCATCTCGCGATCGGCGACATCCTCGCGGTCGGCGTCGCGCTGTCGCGCGGGCCGGCGCTGATGGAGCGCGTCGGCCGCGCGAAGGAAGCGATCACGCGCAGGCGGATCGACGATCCGACGAAGGAGTAGCGGTCGCGGAACGCCGCGCGTAAACGAACGACGGCGCCCCGAGGGGCGCCGTTGCGCATGATTCGACGGCGACGGTTTCGCCGGCCGCGCCGCTCAGAACGGCTTGATCACCACCAGCGCGACCGCCGCGAGCATGCCGAGCACCGGCAGTTCGTTGAACACGCGATACCACTTGTCGGTGCGGCGGTTCTCGCCGCGCTCGAACACCCGCAGCAGGTGCCCGCAATACGCGTGATAGATGATCAGCAGCACCACCACCGTCACCTTCGCGTGAATCCAGCCCTGCCCCTGGCCGATGCCGATCACGAGCCACAGCCACAGCCCGCACGCGAGCGCGGGCACCGCGATCATCGTCATGAAGCGGAACAGCTTGCGCGCCATCAGCAGCAGGCGCCGCACCGCGGCCGGATCGGTCTCCATGGCCAGGTTCACGTAGATGCGCGGCAGGTAGAAGAGCCCCGCGAACCACGCGGCGATCAGAACGACATGGAACGTCTTGACCCAGAGCATTGCCATCGGTTGTGCGCCTCGCTGTTGACTTACTGACGGCCTTCGCCGTGCCCGAGCACCACGTACTTCAGCGACGTGAGCCCTTCCAGGCCGACCGGGCCGCGTGCGTGCAGCTTGTCGTTCGAGATGCCGATTTCGGCGCCGAGGCCGAATTCGAAGCCGTCCGCGAAACGCGTCGACGCATTGACCATCACGCTCGCCGAATCGACTTCGCGCAGGAACCGCATCGCGCGGTCGTGATCCTCGGTGACGATCGCATCCGTGTGATGCGAGCCGTAATGGTTGATGTGCTCGATCGCGGCGTCGAGGCCGTCGACGACCTTGATCGCGAGCACCGGCGCCAGATATTCGGTATGCCAGTCTTCTTCGGTCGCGTCGACGAGCGGGCCGACGCCCGCATCTGCGAGCACCGCGCGCGCGGCCGCGTCGACGCGCAGCTCGACCTGCTTGTCGCGATACAGCTTGCCGAGCGGCGGCAGCAGCTTCGCGGCGATGCCGCTCGCGACGAGCAGCGTCTCCATCGTGTTGCAGGTGCCGTAGCGGTGCGTCTTCGCGTTGTCGCAGACGGTCAGCGCCTTGTCGAGATCGGCGCGATCGTCGACGTACACGTGGCAGATGCCGTCGAGGTGCTTGATCATCGGCACGCGCGCCTCGTTGATCAGCCGTTCGATCAGGCTCTTGCCGCCGCGCGGCACGATCACGTCGACGTATTCGGTCATCGTGATCAGCTTGCCGACCGCCGCGCGATCGGCCGTCGCGACGACCTGCACCGCGTCCTGCGGCAGGCCTGCCGCCTCGAGCCCTTCGCCGATCAGCTTCGCGAGCGCCGCGTTCGATTCGAGCGCCTCGGAGCCGCCGCGCAGGATCGTCGCGTTGCCGGACTTCAGGCACAGCGCAGCCGCGTCGATCGTCACGTTCGGGCGCGACTCGTAGATGATGCCGATCACGCCGAGCGGCACGCGCATCTGGCCGACCTGGATTCCGCTCGGGCGGAACTTGAGGTTGCCGATCTCGCCGATCGGATCGGCCAGCGACGCGACCTGGCGCAGCCCTTCGACCATCGTCTTCAGCGCCTTGTCCGACAGCGTCAGGCGGTCGACGAACGCCGCATCGAGCCCCTTTTCACGGGCACGGGCGACGTCGCGCGCATTCGCGTCCTTCAGCGCCTGCGCATCGCGTTCGATCGCGCGGGCCACGGCGTCGAGCGCCGCGTTCTTCGCGGCCGTGCTGGCGCGCGCCATCGCGCGGGAAGCGTGCCGGGCGCGACGGCCCAGGTCGGTCATGTACTGATCGATATCCATCGTGTGACTCGAGAAGCGAGCCGCGCGGGGCGGCATGAATTCGTGGGGGAAGCGG
>NZ_BBSK01000005.1:0-28811 GCF_001319805.1 Burkholderia sp. E168m22 | reverse complement strand
CGGCGGTTCGTCCTGCGTGCGGCGGCCCGGCGTGACGGCGGACAAGCCCTTGACCTGCCGGTCGAGCTTCGCGGCGAATGCGAGCGCCTTTTCGAGCACCGCTTCCGACACGCGGTTCAGCGCGGGCGCGATCAGCCGCTCGCGCGGCCCCCACACGCGGTTCTCGCGCAGCAGCGTCGCGAGCGGCTTGCCGGCCGTCGTGCCGCGCTTGATCCGCAGCAGCGTGCGCAATTCCTCGACGACGGCCCACATCACGAGCACGATCGCCTCGCCCTCGCCCTTCAGCCCGTCGATCATCCGCGCGAGCCGCGCGGCGTCGCCGGCGAGCATCGCTTCGTTCAGTTTGAACACGTCGTAGCGCGCGACGTTCAGCACCGCGTCGTGCACCTGCTCGAACGACAGCGCGCCCTGCGGATACAGCAGCCCGAGCTTCTGGATTTCCTGGTGCGCGGCGAGCAGGTTGCCCTCGACACGCTCCGCGATGAACTGCAGCGCGCGGCGCCCGTCGTCGCCGGGTGCGACGCGCTGGCCCTGCATCGACAGGCGCTGGCCGATCCAGTTCGGCAGTTGCGCGCGATCGACCGGATCGATCTTCAGCGCGACGCCGCCGTTCTGCAGCGCGGTGAACCACGCGGATTTCTGCGTGGCCGCGTCGAGGCGCGGCAACGTGACGAGCATCAGCGCGTCGGGATTGGGTGTGGCCGCAAGCGTCTTCAACGCGTCGGCGCCTTCCTTGCCGGGCTTGCCCGACGGAATGCGCAGTTCGATCAGCTGACGTTCGCCGAACAGCGACATCGCCTGGGTCGCGCCGAGCAGCACGCTCCAGTCGAAGCCGCGCTCGACCGTATGCACCGAACGCTCGGTAAAGCCGGCCGCGCGCGCGGCCGCACGAATGCGGTCGCACGCTTCCTGCGCGAGCAGCGGCTCGTCGCCGTACACGGTATAGAGCCCGGCCAACCCCTTCGCGAGGTGCGGCT
Source organism: Burkholderia sp. E168m22 (assembly GCF_001319805.1). Lineage (NCBI taxonomy): Bacteria > Pseudomonadati > Pseudomonadota > Betaproteobacteria > Burkholderiales > Burkholderiaceae > Burkholderia > Burkholderia sp. E168m22. Next base: position 27,834 of record NZ_BBSK01000005.1, on the reverse strand, counting down.
CCAGCGCATCAAGTCGCAATTGCATCGGTGCGTGCGCCCGCGATCAGAGCGGCGGCGGCGGCAGCGGCGCGCGCGGCGCCACGCCCGGCACCACGTCCTCCGGCGCCGGCGTCAGCGAGTGGACGATCGCGAGACGCCGCATCAGCTGGTCGACCGCGTCGTTCTGCATGTCGCCGTACAGGATGTCGGCTTCCTGCGCCTTCGCGTTCGTGTACTGGTCGCTGTACGTCATCGCGCGGTTCAGCGCGATCGCGCTCGGCGGGATCAGCACGGTGCCGTCCTTGCTCGTCAGCGTGTAGTTCAGTGTGTAGAACAGCGCGTACTCCTGCGCGGAGCCGTACTTGTTGAGCGTCAGCGTGTTCTGGCCACGCGACTCCCACATGCGCAGCACGGCGTCGGCGTCGTCCGCCGACTTGACGATCTTCGTGTCGCTGCCGGCCTGGACGAGGCGCGTGAGCCGCGCCTCGACGGGCGCCGGCGCACCGGCCACGAACAGGTGCTTGAACGCGTAGTCCTGCTGGCCGCGCAACTGGAAGCCGCATGCCGACAGCACGACCGTGCTGCCGACGAGCATCAAAAACGATCTGCGGATCACCTTCGCTCCTTCTGGGTACGTCCGACGGCCGGCGGCCGTCAGACGACGATGTTCACGAGGCGGCCCGGCACGACGACGATCTTCTTCGCCGGCTTGCCGTCGCTGAATTTCGCGAATGCCTCGTCGGCCACCGCCGCCGCTTCGATCGCGTCGCGGCTCGCGTCCTTCGCGACCTTCAGCGCGCCGCGCACCTTGCCGTTCACCTGCAGCACGAGTTCGATCTCGGCCTGCTCGAGCGCGGCCTCGTCGACCTTCGGCCACCGCGCATCGAGCAGCGGGCCGAATTCGTCCGCGTAGCCGAGCGTCTTCCACAGCTCGAACGTGACGTGCGGCACGACCGGGTACAGCACGCGCAGCAGCACGCCGTACGTCTCGCGCAGCACGGCGGGCGTCGCACCCTTCGCGCCGTCGATCGCGTTCAGCATCTTCATCGCGGCCGACACGACCGTGTTGTACTGCAGGCGCTGGTAGTCGAAATCAGCCTGCTTCAGCACGCTGTAGATCTCGCGGCGCAGCGCCTTGTCGGCATCGCCGAGCGTCGCGGCGTCGAAACCGGCGCGCGCGGCGAGCGCTTCGCGGTTGCCGTAGCCGAAGCTCCACACGCGGCGCAGGAAGCGGCTCGCGCCCTCGACGCCCGCGCCCGACCACTCGAGCTGCTGCTCGGGCGGTGCGGCGAACATCGTGAACAGACGCGCGGTATCGGCGCCGTACTGGTCGATCAGCAGTTGCGGATCGACGCCGTTGTTCTTCGACTTCGACATCTTCTCGATGCCGCCGAGCACGACCGGCTGGCCGTCCGCATTCAGCGTCGCGCCGACCGGGCGGCCCTTGTCGTCGTGCGTCACCGTCACGTCGAGCGGGTTGTACCAGGTCTTCTTGCCCGCCGCGTCCTCGCGGTAGTACGTCTCGTTCAGCACCATCCCCTGCGTGAGCAGGTTCTTCGCCGGCTCGCCGAACTTCACGAGGCCGAGGTCGCGCATCACCTTGGTCCAGAAGCGCGAATACAGCAGGTGCAGGATCGCGTGCTCGATGCCGCCGATGTACTGATCCATCGGCATCCAGTAGTCGGTGCGCGCGTCGACCATCGTCTCGGCGTCCGGCGCCGTGTAGCGCGAGAAGTACCACGACGAATCGACGAAGGTGTCCATCGTGTCGGTTTCGCGCTTCGCGGCCGCGCCACACTTCGGGCACGTGCAGTTCAGGAACGCTTCGGACTTCGCGAGCGGGTTGCCCGAGCCGTCCGGCACGAGGTCTTCCGGCAGCACGACCGGCAGATCCTGCTCCGGCACCGGCACGTCGCCGCACGACGGGCAGTGGATGATCGGGATCGGCGTGCCCCAGTAGCGCTGGCGCGACACGCCCCAGTCGCGCAGGCGCCACGTGACCTGCTTGTCGCCGAAGCCGCCAGCCTTCAGGTCGGCCGCGACCGCGTCGACCGCTTCCGCATAGCGCAGGCCGTCGTACTTGCCGCTGTTCACGCAGACCGCGGTTTCCTTGTCGCCGTACCACTCCTGCCATGCGTCGAGCGAGTACGTCTGCCCTTCGCTCGCGATCACCTGCTTGATCGGCAGATCGTATTTCTTCGCGAACGCGAAATCGCGCTCGTCGTGGCCCGGCACGCCCATCACCGCGCCTTCGCCATAGCTCATCAGCACGTAGTTGCCGATCCACACCTCGACCGGCTCGCCGGTCAGCGGGTGCTTGACCGAGAAGCCGGTCGCGACGCCCTTCTTCTCCATCGTCGCGACGTCGGCTTCGGCGACGCCGCCGCGCTTGCATTCCTCGATGAACGCGAGCAGTTCCGGCTTGTCCTGCGCGAGGCGCGTGGCGAGCGGGTGCTCGGCCGCGATCGCGCAGAACGTGACGCCCATGATCGTGTCGGCGCGCGTCGTGAACACGCGCAGCAGCTTCTGCTCGCCGTCGAGTTCGTACGGGAAGCCGAAGTTCACGCCGAAGCTCTTGCCGATCCAGTTCTGCTGCATGATCTTCACGCGCTCGGGCCAGCCGAGGCCGTCGAGATCGTTCAGCAGCTCATCCGCGTACTGCGTGATGCGCAGGTAGTACATCGGGATCTCGCGCTTCTCGACGAGCGCGCCCGAACGCCAGCCGCGGCCGTCGATCACCTGCTCGTTCGCGAGCACGGTCTGGTCGACCGGGTCCCAGTTCACGGTGCCCGTCTTCTTGTACGCGATGCCCTTCTCGAGCATCTTCAGGAACAGCCACTGGTTCCACTTGTAGTAGTCGGGCTTGCAGGTCGCGATCTCGCGCGACCAGTCGATCGCGAGGCCCATCGACTGCATCTGGCCCTTCATGTAGTCGATGTTGTCGTAGGTCCACTTCGCGGGCGGCACGCCGTTCGCCATCGCGGCGTTCTCGGCCGGCATCCCGAACGCGTCCCAGCCCATCGGCATCAGCGTGTTGTAGCCGTTCATCCGCAGATAGCGGTACATCACGTCGTTGATCGTGTAGTTGCGCACGTGACCCATGTGCAGCTTGCCGGACGGGTAAGGCAGCATCGACACGCAGTAGAACTTCGGCTTCTGCGTGTCTTCCTTCGTCTTGTAGGCATCGGCTGCGCGCCAGTCGCGCTGGGCGGCGGCTTCGACGTCGGCGGGTACGTATCTCTCGTGCATGGTGTGGTTCGGGCTAGGCTTTAAGCGGCGCGACGGCTCGCGCGCAGGATTGGATCGGAAATCGTGCTGGCCCGGCGGCGCTGCAGGTTCGCTGTGGCGGGACCTGTTCGGGGTGTCCGGATATTTTCCGGGTTGCCTGGAAAATGCCGGGTTACCTGGAAAAAACCTGCCAGCCGGGAAAAACAATGATTATACCGTCAGCGCCGGCGCATCCGGCCGGTCTTGCGGCGTGCGGCCCGCCCCGGCGACGGGCGGGAACTTGCCTGACGATTGGCGTGGCGGCCTGGCGGCGCGTCAGGGTTTCGCGCCGGCGGCGGCGGGCGCCGCAGCACCCGCCGGCGGCACGTCGGTCACGAAGCCGATCCGCGTAAGGCCCGCGGCCTGCGCGGCGCCCATCACCTGCGCGATCACGTCGTAGCGCGTCGCGCGCGACGCCCGCAGCCGCAGCTCGGGCGGCGCGGCGCCCGCGGCGGCGGCCTTGAACCGCGCGGGCAGCGCGTCGAGCGCCACGGGCGCGTCGTCCCAGTAGAGCTTGCCCGCGTCGTCGATCGACAGCGTGACGGATTGCGGCGTGTCGCGCGCGACACTCGCCGCGACCTTCGGCAGATCGAGCCGGATCGCGTGCGTCATCAGCGGCGCGGTGATGATGAAGATGACGAGCAGCACGAGCATCACGTCGATCAGCGGCGTCATGTTGATCTCCGCCATCGGCGCGGACGTCTTGTGGTGCTCGAGCCCGCCGAATGCCATGATCGTTCCTCCGGAGCCGGCGCGTCAGGCGCCCTGCGCGCACACGAAGACGTGCAGATCGCGTGCGAAGCCGTCGAGTTCCTCGGCGAGCTGCCGGACGAGCCGGCCGAGGATGTTGTACGCGAGCACCGCGGGAATCGCGACGACCAGCCCGAACGCGGTCATGATCAGCGCCTCGCCGACCGGCCCCGCGACGTTCTCGATCTGCGCCTGCCCGCTCGCGGCGATGCTGCCGAGTGCGTGATAGATGCCCCACACGGTGCCGAGCAGCCCGACGAACGGCGCGGTGCTGCCGATCGACGCGAGCAGCACCTGGCCGAATTCGAGGCGCCGCTGCGAGCGCAGCATCGCGTGACGCAACGCGCGCAGCACGCGTTCGCTACGCTCGACGCGCGCGGCCAGCGCGGTGGGGTCGTGATCGTCGGCCGCATCGCGCGCGGCTTCGGCGAGCGGCACGAACACGCGCTCGCGATCGGCGCCGGCCAGCGCGGCAATGCCCGCGGCGAGCGACGGCGCGCGCCAGAACGCGGCGAGCGCGCGCGGCCCCTGCCGCTTCGCGCGGACCAGCAGCCAGGCTTTCATGAAGAGGAAGCACCAGCTGGCGACGGACATCGCCAGCAGCACATAGGAGACGGCGTGCGTGATCGCATCGCCGCTTTCGAGGTAGTGGACAACGCCGGTGGGAATCGCCATCGGAGTTTCCTCGCGGTGTCAGCGCAGGCCGAGCACGTCCTGCATGTCGAACAGGCCGGCGCCGCGCGCCGACAGGAAGCGCACCGCACGCAACGCGCCCTGCGCGTACGACACGCGGCTCGACGACTTGTGCGTGATCTCGATGCGCTCGCCGATTCCGGCGAACAGCACGGTGTGGTCGCCGACGATGTCGCCGCCGCGCACCGCGGCAAAGCCGATCGACGACGGATCGCGCTCGCCCGTCACGCCGTGGCGGCCGTACACCGCGCAGTCGTCGAGCGAGCGGCCGAGTGCGCCGGCGACGGCTTCGCCCATCATCAGCGCGGTGCCCGACGGCGCATCGACCTTGTGGCGGTGATGCGCTTCGATGATCTCGATGTCGTAGCCGTGCGAGAAATGCTGCGCCGCGAATTCGAGCAGCTTCAGCGTGACGTTCACGCCGACGCTCATGTTCGCCGCGAACACGATGCCGATCCTGGCCGCCGCGGCCTGCAGTTCGGCCTTCTGCTCGGCGGTGAAGCCGGTCGTGCCGATCACGAGCTTCACGTCGTGGCGCAGCGCGGCCTCGATATGGGCCATCGTGCCTTCCGGACGCGTGAAATCGATCAGGTACTCGGCCTGCGCGAACACGGCGTCGAGGTCGTCGGTCAGCTTGACGCCGGTGTCCTTGCCGAGGAACGCGCCGGCGTCCTGCCCGAGGAACGGCGAACCGGCGCGGTCGAGCGCGCCGACGAGCTGCGCGTCGGCATCGTTGAGAACGGCTTCGATCAGCATCCGGCCCATTCGGCCCGATGCGCCGGCAATCGCAATCTTCATGGCTTTCTACACGACAAGTCTAAAGGCGGGCGGCGCATGCCGCCCCGTTTCCGCACGCCGGCCGCTTACTGCGCCGGTGCGGTGAGCGGCTGGTTCTGCAGGTTGTCCGAGCCTTGCGGGCCGACCGGCGGCGACGCTTCGTTCGACACGTTCGGCTGCGGCGGACGATGGAACTGGAACTGCGGCTGGATCGCCGGCGCGGCGCCCGGCGGCTGCCCGCCCGGCACCGGCGCGCCGCCCGAAGCCTGCGCGGCCGGCGTGAACCGGCGCGAACCCGAACCCTGCCCCGACACCTGGTTGGTCGCGCGGTTCGCCGCGCGCGCCGCCTGGGCGTTCGCATCCTGGTCGACCACCGCGCCGGACGCCGGCACCGTGGCCGGGCTCGCGGCAGCGGCAGCCTGCGCGGCGCTTGCGGCGCTCGCGGCCGCAGCGGCTTCGGAAGCCTTCTTCGCCGCGGCAGCGGCCTTCGCCTTCTTGCCGCCGCGGTCGCCGTCGATGTCGGCCAGCAGGTCGAGTTCGGACGGCAGGTTGTCGGCGCCGGTCCAGCTCGCGACGCGATCGCCGGAGAAGTTGACCACGAGGTCACGCTGCTGGACGATCGACGTCGAGCCGCGCTTGAAGTAGAAGAGGTAATCCCAGCGATCCGCGTGGAACATGTCCGCCAGCAGCGGCGTGCCGAGCAGCGCGCGGACCTGCTCGCGCGTCATGCCGGCCTGCAACTGTGCGGCTTTCTCCTGCGACACGAAGTTGCCTTGCACGACGGTGATCCGATACGGCGTGATGCTCTGCGCAATGCGCTGCGTCACGCTGTCGTACGACGAACAACCCGCCAGCGCGACAACGGCGGCGGCAGCGATGATGGCACTCCGCATGCGACTCCTCTGAAAGTGCGAAAGCGATTCTGGGATCATTTCCTTCACCGTGCTGGCCCGCGTGCAGGCCGCGCGTATATCTGGAACGGCGAAAAGCCGGTAACATTGAAGCCCTGCATTGTACTCTAGGGATGCCTAGCCATGACCAATCCGACGGATCTCAAGAATATCGGGCTAAAGGCCACCCTACCGCGCCTCAAGATTCTCGAGATCTTCCAGCAGAGCCCCGTGCGCCACCTGACGGCCGAAGACGTCTACCGCAACCTGCTCAACGAGCAGCTCGACATCGGGCTCGCCACCGTCTACCGCGTGCTCACGCAGTTCGAGCAGGCCGGCCTGCTGTCGCGCAGCAACTTCGAATCCGGCAAGGCGGTGTTCGAGCTGAACGAAGGTTCGCACCACGACCACCTCGTGTGCCTCGATTGCGGCCGCGTCGAGGAATTCTTCGACGCCGAGATCGAGAGCCGCCAGCAGGCGATCGCGAAGGAGCGCGGCTTCCGGCTCCAGGAGCATTCGCTCGCGATGTACGGTTCGTGCACGACCGAGAACTGCCCGCACCGCAAGCACTGAAGCGCGCCACCCGTACACGCGGCACGGCCCGGCCGGCATCTCGCCGCCCGGGCCGTGTGCTTTTTCGGCGCGCCTGCCGCGCGCCCGACATGCTTACGAAAGCCCTTCGGCGCCCGCGCAGGCTGGCTCGAAATCGAGCGCCCACGCGCGTTCCAGCGGGATCTCGTCGCAGTTCGGCTGCGGGCCGCCGCGATCGACGATCACGAAATCGCTGACCGCGTCGAGCGCGAGCAGCGGATGGTGCCAGACGCCCTTCGCATAATTGACGCCCTGCCAGCCCTCGGCCAGGAACGCGCGCATCGCGTCGGACCGGAATTCGCCGGCCGGCGCGACGACGATCGCGTAGCGCGACACCGCCGCGAGCGGGATGAACGCCTGGCTGCCGTGCGGATGACGCTCCATCAGCGTGACCGCGACCGGCAACGCGCGCGGCTGCGCGCGAAACACGCTGACGAGCGGACGGCCGCCGTCCGCGCAGACGTCGATCGTCGCGAGATCGTGAAAGCGCTCGGTCGTGCCGCCGTTGATCGGGAAATGCCGCGCGCCTTCGAGCGCGATCACGTCGCCGAACGGCGCGAACGCTTCGCGGGTCAGGCGCTCGACGCGCAGGATCGGAGTTCCGCTCATGCCGCTGCCCTCCTTCAAGCCGGCTCGCCCCACAGACGCAGGCGCGACACGCCGCCGTCCGGGAAGATGTTGAAGCGCACGTGCGTGACGGGGCCGAGCGCCGCGAGCGCGTCGAACGTGTGGATGTGGTCCATCTGCAGCTTCTGCTCGCCGAGCAGTTCGGCCCAGAACATCGCCTGCGTGACGAGCGAATCGTCGGTGCCGCCCGTGACGTGCGCGGCCTGCAGCGAGCAGCGGTCGGGGAAATTGCCCTTGAAGAACGCCGTATCGACCTCGACGCGCCGGATGATGCCCGGCCGCGCGAGCGCGACGATCGCCCAGTCGTTGCCGGGCTCGCGGCGCCGCCGCGTTTCCCAGCCGTCGCCCATGTTCACGCCGCGCCCCGGCATCAGCATCTGCGACGCCGGGCCGAAGTGCTGGTTGTTCGCGGCCACCAGATAGCCACCGTTCTCGATCGCCGCGAGATCGACCAGTTCGCCGGCCGGCACGTGGCGCCAGTCGCGCTGCGGCTGGCCGTACACGCGCAGCCGCGCGAGCCCGCCGTCCGGGTACAGGTTCACGCGGAGATGCGTGACCGGCCGTGCCTCGTCGACGCTCACGTAGTGATGCGAATTGCCCTGCAGCGTCGTCGCGGGAACGATCGTGCGCCATTCGGCGTCGTCCGGCGGCGTGTCGCCGTCCACCGCGCAGGCCTCGATCGACGCGGCCGGCGGGAAGTTGCCGGTGAAGTGGCTCGTATCGAGATCGACGCCGACAATCACGCCCGGCCGCGCCAGACGCACCACACAGAAGTCGTGGCCGGTCGTGCGCTTGCGGCGCGTTTCCCAGCCGTCCATCCACTTGCCGTGGTCGTCGTACTTGCCGGGAATGAACACGGCCGGCTCGGGATTGAGCATGCGCTCCTTCGGCGCGAAGAATTCGTCGCTCGCGAAGAGCGCCTGCGCGCCCAGGCGCGGATCGGCGAGGTTCATGTAGCGCCGCGTGAAAGCCGGCGCGTTCGGATCGAGGATGGGGGCTGCCATGTCGTCTCCATTATTTTGAGAAGCGCCGGCGCGTCATCGCGCCGATCGCAGGAAATTCGGTCGCGCGACGCGGCCGGGGAAGCCGCGCCGCGCGCGTGTCGGGTTCAGAGTGCGTGGGCCTGATCGCCCGCGACCGGGGCGGTGCCGCCCGGCGCGTCTGCCACGTAGCGCAGTTCGCGGTTCAGCACGCGCTTCGCGCGGGCACGGTCGATGTCGTTCTCCCACACCGCGACCACCACCGTCGCGACGCAGTTGCCGATCAGGTTGGTCAGCGCGCGGGCGATGCCGACGAACCAGTCGACCGGCAGGATCAGCACGAGGCCGAGCACCGGAATCGCGGGGATCGCCGACAGCGTCGCCGCGAGAATCACGATCGCCGAGCCGGGGATGCCGTGCGCGCCCTTCGACGTGACGAGCGACACGAGCAGCACGACGATCAGGTCGTGCGTGGACAGCGGCGTGTTGGTGGCCTGCGCGATGAACAGCACGGCGAGCGTCAGGTAGATCGAGAAGCCGTCGAGGTTGAACGAATAGCCGGTCGGGATCACGAGGCCGACCGTCGAATCCTTGATCCCCATGTATTCGAGCTTGCTCATCACCTGCGGCAGCACCGCGTCCGACGACGCCGTGCCGAGCACGATCGACAGTTCCTCGCGCAGGTAGCGGATCAGCTTGAACACCGAGAAGCCCGCGAGGCGCATCACCGCGCCGAGCACGACCGTGACGAACACGAAGCAGCTCAGGTAGAACACCGCGACCAGGTAGCCGAGCTGCTTGAGCGACGCGACGCCGTACTTGCCGGTCGTGAACGCGATCGCGCCGAGCACGCCGAGCGGCGCGAGCTTGATGATGAAACCGATGATCTTGAAGAACACGTGCGACAGCTCCTCGATCAGGCTGTTCACGCGCTGCGCCTTGTCTCCGAGCAGCGACAGCGCGGAACCGAACAGCACCGCGAACACGAGGATCTGCAGGATGTCGCCCTTCGCGAACGCGTCGATCGCAGTCTCGGGGATGATCTTCATCAGGTAGCCGGCCGTGTCCTTCAGGCTTTCGGCGTTCTTCGCGTACGTCGACAGCGACGCCGCGTCGAGCGAGCGCAGGTCGATGTTCATCCCGACGCCCGGGCGCGTGACCCACGCGAGCACGAGCCCGATGCCGAGCGCGAGCGTCGTCATCACCTCGAAGTAGACGACGGCCTTCAGGCCGACCCGGCCGACCTTCTTCAGATCGCCCGCATTGGCCATCCCGCTGACCACGACGCAGAACACGATCGGGCCGATCACCATCTTGATCAGCTTCAGGAAGCCGTCGCCGAGCGGTCGTAGCGACTCGGCGAAGTGCGGGAAGAACGCGCCGAGCGCGACCCCCAGTATCAATGCGACGACTACCCGGCCAAACAGCGAATTGAGGAATTTCGACACGGCGCTCTCCCGTTCCAACGGTTGCAGTTTCGTCTGTTCATACTGGTAAGACCAGTGATGTTATGGTGGATAGTAGGAAGCCGATATAGTGGCGTCAAGGACGGACAAAATAGGGATTTCCCGCCCCTGCGCGCCGTTTGCGCGCCCCGCAAAGGGGCGGATCGTGGCTTTCCCGTAGGGTGGTCATGCACCGCCCGCGTGCGGATTACAATGCCGGTCAGACCGGCCATCGTTCACATCATGAAAAATGTTCCGCATACCGTGACCGACGCCGCCATCGCGACGATCCGCGACCGGATCGAGGCAGGCGTCTATCCGGTCGGCAGCCTGCTGCCGGCCCAGCGCCAGCTCTCCGAGGAGCTGGAGATCAGCCGCGCGTCGCTGCGCGAGGCGCTGTCGACGCTCGAGGCGCTCGGGATGCTGCGCATCCGCGCGGGCAAGGGCGTGTACGTCGAAAGCGCGCAGGCGTCCGCCGCGCATCCGTGGCAATTCGCCGAGCAGTCGTCCCCGCCCGATACGTACCAGATGCGCTATGCGCTCGAAGGCTTCGCCGCGCGGATGGCCGCGCACGTCGTCAGCGACGAAGACATCGCGTGGTTCGAGGACAATCTCGCCGACCTGCACGTCGCGCTGACCGAAAGCGCGCTCGACGAAGCATCGCGGCTCGACTTCGACTTCCACATGCGGATCATTCATCTGGCCGGCAACGCGGCGATCGAATCCATCCTGCGCAGCAGCGCGGACATCATGAAGGAAAGCCAGCGCATGCCGTTCTACCGGCGCGAGCTGCTGCTGTCGACGTGGCACGAGCACCGCGCGATCGTCGACGCGCTGATCGCGCGCGATGCGGCAGCCGCCGGCACCGCGATCGAAACGCACATCACGAACGCGGCGCAGCGCGCGGGCGTCTTCTTCCCGACGCCCGGCGCGTAATCCTCCCGCGCCGCGGCCCGGCCTTCCGCCCGGCCGTGCCGGTCACCGTTCCGACGGATCGCGATATGCGAGCACGCGCTCGATGAATGCGCGCGCCGCGACGCTGCGGTACGCACCCTTGCGCGTGAGCAGCGCGGCCGTGCGCGTCGGCAGCGGCGGATCGATCTCCAGCGCGCACAGGTCGCCGCTCTCGCGCGCGACCGCGTCGGGCAGCACCGTCGCGAGCCGGCCGCGCCGCACGAGTTCCAGCACCGAAGTGACCGTATTCGTCTCGATCGCGACCAACGGCCGCGCGCCGTGCTCGACGAAATACCGGTCGATGCGCTCGCGCGTCGCGAACGCGCGGCTCAGCAGCACCAGCGGCTCGCCGCCGAGCTCGGCCGGCGTGAGCGCACGGCGACGGCGCGCGAGACGATGCGTGCGGCCCGTCACCAGCGCGAGCGGCTCGTCCCACAGTGGCAGCGCTTCGATGTCCGGCGCACGCGGCGGCATGAACGCGAAGCCGGCGTCGAGCCGGTCGTCGGCGAGCAACGCCTCGATGCGCTCCTGCGGCATCGCGTCGATCGTCAGCGCGACGTTCGGATGGTCGGCATGGAATGCGTCGATCAGCGAGCCGCTCAGGTAGGCCGCGAAAGTCGGCATCATCGCGAGCCGCAACGAGCCGCTGCCAAGCTCGGCGACGTCGTGCAGCGCGCGCTGCCCGATATCGAGCGCGTGCAGGGCGGCGCGCGCGTGGCGTGCATAGACCTCGCCGAATTCGGTGAGCTGCACCGTGCGGCCCGAGCGGTCGAACAGCTGCACGCCGAGCGTGTCCTCGAGCTGACGGATCTGCTGCGACAGCGTCGGCTGCGATACGTGCAGCGCGTCGGCCGCGCGCGTGAAGCTGCGCTGTTCGGCGACGGCAAGGAAATAGCGGATGTGGCGGAGAAGCATCGCGGCCAACGTATTGGTTTTGCCAATTGAGACCATAACGATCCAGTCTTGGACGCTATGAGTCGATGCCCGCATCATACGCACATCCGCTTCCGTGCAACGCCGCTGCCGGCGCACCGGAGCGGCACGCCCGGGCCTGCCCTGCCTTCGCCCGCCGCACGACGATCCGCCGCCCGCCCGAACCGGGTTCGGCCGCGATCCGCCCGGCGCGCATCGGCTCACCGCCGATCCGTCGACGCCGGCCCCGATTTCCGTCACCCCGCGCAGCCGACGGCCCCGTGCCGCCGGCCCGCGCCGCCGTTTTTTCGCGACCATGGAACCGCATCACGACAACCACCCTCCCCTTACCCGCGGCATGACGCTGCTGTTCGCGTGCGCGTGCGGCATCGTCATCGGCAACATCTACTACGCGCAGCCGCTGCTCGCCGCGATCGCGCACAGCTTCGGCCGCGCGCCGACCGAACTCGGCTATCTCGTCACGCTGACGCAGCTCGGCTATGCGGCCAGCCTGCTGCTGATCGTGCCGCTCGGCGATGCGGTCAACCGCCATACGCTGATCGTGCGGCTGCTGATGCTCAACGTCGTCGCGCTGGTCGCGGTCACGTTCAGCACCAACTTCACGATGTTCGTCGTCGCGAACGTCGCGGTCGGCTTCGTCACCTGTTCGACGCAGCTGCTCGTGCCGTTCGCGGCGTCGCTCGCCGATGCGCGCTCGCGCGGCCGCGCGGTCGGCACCGTGATGAGCGGGCTCCTGCTCGGCATCCTGCTCGCGCGCGTCGCGGCCGGCGCGATCGCCGACGGGTTCGGCTGGCGCGCGGTGTACGGCATCGCCGCGGCGATGGTGCTCGCGCTGACCGTCGTGCTCGCCGTGAAGCTGCCGAAGGATCGCCGCGACGCGCGCGTCGACTATCCGGCGCTGATGACCTCGCTCGTCGCGCTGGTGCGCGCGCAGCCGCTGATCGCGCTGCGCTCGACCTACGGCGCGCTCGTGTTCGCGTGCTTCAGCCTGTTGTGGACCGGCCTCACGTTCCTGCTGAGCCAGCCGCCGTACAGCTACTCCGAAGGACAGATCGGCCTGTTCGGCATCGTCGGCGCGGTGGGCGCGCTCGCGGCGACGTCGGCCGGCCGGCTCGTCGATCGCGGTCACGGCAATGCGGCGACCGGCCTGTTCGCGGCGGCCGTGCTCGGCTCGTTCGCGCTGATCGCGACCGGCGCGCATTCGCTCGCGGCGCTGATCGCGGGCATCCTGCTGCTCGACGTCGGCGTGCAGGGCATGCACATCTCGAACCAGAGCGTGATCTATGCGCTCGCCGGCCATGCGCGCAGCCGCGTGACGACGATCTACCTGACGAGCTACTTCATCGGCGGCGCGCTCGGCTCGTTCGCCGCGAGCGTCGCGTACGGCCTCGACGGCTGGCGCGGCGTGTGTATCGCGGGTGCGGCGCTGTCGGGCGTGCTGATCGCGCTGTGGCTCGCGTCGCAGCGCGTCGGCTCGCGGCAGGTCACGCAGTGAGGCGGTAGACCGGCGGTCCGGCAATCCGGCGATCCGTTTGCGCCGCACGACGAAAAAGGCACGCGCCGCGCATCGCGGGCGTGCCTTTTTGCCGGGGGCGTCGCTGCCGTCTCGACGCGCTAGCGCCGCACCGTCACGCGGCCTCGTTCGCGAAATCGATCAGCACCTTCATCGCACGCTGGCGGTCGCCCGCCAGTTCGAATGCGAGGTTCGCGTCGCGCATCGGGAACACGCGCGTGACGGCCGGCCGCAGGTCGACGCGCCCCGCGTTGATCAACTGCACCGCGAGCGCGAATTCCGCGTGGAACCGGAACGAGCCGCAGATCGACAGTTCCTTCGCGACCACCACGTTCTGCGGCAGGCTCACGTCGCCGCCCAGCCCGAGCTGCACGACGACGCCGCGCGGACGCATCACGTCCAGCCCGTCGCGCAGCGCGCGCGCATTGCCCGAACACTCGATCATCACGTCGAACGTGCCCTTGTCGGCGCCGTAGCGCTCGACCCAGCCGGCATCGGCCGCCGCATTGATCGTGCGGTCCGCGCCGAGCGCGCTCGCCACTTCCAGCGGCGCCTCGACGACGTCGGTCGCGACGATCTCCGCGGCACCGTGCACGCGCGCCGCCGCGACCGCCAGCACGCCGATCGGCCCGCACCCCGACACGAGCACGCGCTTGCCGATCAGCGGGCCCGCGCGCGACACCGCATGCAGCCCGACCGCGAACGGCTCGGCGAGCGCCGCGAGCGACAGCGGCACGTGATCGGCGACCTTCACGCACTGCACCGCGTCGCACACGAGCGCGTTGCGGAACGCGCCCTGCACGTGCGGCATCCGCATCGCGCTGCCGTAGAAGCGCATGTCGAGACACTGGTTCGGCAGCCCTTCGAGACAGTAGCGGCACGCGCCGCACGGCCGGCTCGGATTGACCGCGACGCGATCGCCGACCTTCACCGACGTCACGTCCGGCGCCACTTCCGCGACCGTGCCGGCGACCTCGTGACCGAGCACCATCGGCTGCTGCAGGCGGATCGCGCCGAAGCCGCCATGCCGGAAGTAATGCAGGTCGGAGCCGCAGATGCCGCCCATCGCGACGTCGACGCGCACCTGGCCCGGGCCGATCTCGCCCGCGTCCTGCTCCTCGACCCGCAGGTCGTTCGGCCCGTGGATCACCACACACATGCAACGCAACCGCATGACGCGCTCCTGGTTAGACGGCACTGGTCAGCCCGCCGTCGACGAACAGCGTCTGGCCGTTCACGAAATCGGACGCGGCCGACGCGAGGAAGATCGCCGCGCCGCACAGCTCGTCGACCTGCCCCCAACGACCGGCCGGCGTGCGCTTGCACAGCCAGTCCGAAAACGCCGCGTCGTCGACCAGCGCGCGATTCAGTTCGGTTTCGAAATAGCCGGGCGCGAGGCCGTTCGCCTGGATGCCGTGACGCGCCCAGTCGGCGCACATCCCCTTGGTCAGCATCCGCACCGCGCCCTTGGTCGCCGCATACGGCGCGATCGTCGGCCGCGCGAGTTCGCTCTGCACCGAGCAGACGTTGATGATCTTGCCGTGGCGGCGCGCGATCATGTGCCGCGCGACGGCCTGCGCGACGTTGAACACGCCGTCGAGATTCACGCGCATCAGTGCATGCCAGTCGTCCGGGTCGAAAGCGTCGAGCGGCGCGCGGCGCTGGATGCCCGCGTTGTTCACGAGGATGTCGATCGCGCCGACGCGTGTCTCGAAGTCGTCGATCGCCGCACGTACCTGCGCGTGCTCGGCCACGTCGAACACCGCATGGTCGGCCGCGAAGCCTTCGTCGCGGAACTGGCGCGCGAGCGTCGCGGCCTTCTCTTCATTGCGATCGTTGATGACGATCGCCGCGCCCGCTTCCGCGAGCCCGCGGGCGAGCGTCAGCCCGATCCCGCGGCCGGAACCGGTAATCAGCGCGCGGCGGCCGTCGAGGCGGAATCGGTCAAGCGCATGGGTCATGGATGTCTCCTCGTGCCAGTCGAGCCGGCTGCCTTGTCGCGGCCGGTCTCGCGTTCACGCTATCTTCGGTCGCCGGCCCGGCCCGCGCCAATGGTCTTTTTTGATCCGGTTATCATGAAAATTGATTACCGTCTGCTCTCGTGCCCATCTCCCATGGAACTCAAGCAATTGCGCGCCTTCGTCACGCTCGCGGAAGAACTGCATTTCGGGCGCGCCGCGCAGCGCCTTTGCATCGTGCAGCCCGCGCTGAGCATGCAGATCAAGGCGCTCGAGGCGGAACTCGGCGCGCGCCTGTTCGAGCGCGACCGGCACAAGGTCGAACTGAGCGACACCGGGCGCGTGTTCCTGCCGGAAGCGCGCGCGACGCTGCAGCAGGCCGCGCGCGCGGAGCAGTTGGCGCGGCTGTCGAGCCGCGGCGAAATCGGCACGCTGCGGATCGCGTTCGTATCGTCGGTGTTGCCCACGCTGCTGCCGGCCGTGCTGCGCACGATGCGCGAGCGCTATCCGCTGATCGTGCTCGAACTGAAGGACATGCCGACGCCCGACCAGATCGCCGCGCTGCGCGACCGGCGGATCGATTTCGGGATGATCCGGCTGCCGGCCGCGTATGCGGGCATCGACACGCGGGTGGTGCTCGAGGAAGGCTTCGTGGTCGCGCTGCCGCTGGACCATCCGCTCGCCGCGTACGATACGATCGCGCCGGCCGCGTTGCGCGACCACCCCGCGTTCGTGCTCGCGCGCCGCTACGCGCCCGGCTTTCACGACGACATGCTGCTCGCGCTGAGCCGCGCGGGCACGACGCTCGAGATCGCGCAGGAATTCGGCGAATTCACGACGATGCTCGCGCTCGTCGCGGCGGGGATGGGGATCGGGCTGATTCCGGCGCAGGCGGCCAACGCGCTGCCGCCGAACGTGCTCGCGCGACCGCTCGACCTGGCCGGTCACCGCAGCGGCATCGGGCTCGCGTGGACCGATCTCGACAGCCCGCTGAAGCGCGCGTTCGTCGATGCGGTCGAGCACGTGATGGCGCACGCCGGGCAATAAAAAACCCGGCCGGGAAACCCCGGGCCGGGTTCGTTCGCCACGCCGGCCGCGTTGCGGCGGCCGCGCGACGTGCGGGATTACTTCGCGTTCGCGAATGCGATTGCCGTATCCAGCATGCGGTTCGAGAAACCCCACTCGTTGTCGTACCAGCTCGACACCTTCACGAGGCGGCCCGACACCTTGGTCAGCGTCGCGTCGAACGTCGACGAAGCCGGGTTGTGGTTGAAGTCGATCGACACCAGCGGTGCGTCGTTGTAGCCGAGGATGCCCTTCAGCGCGCCTTCCGATGCTTCCTTCATGATCGCGTTGACTTCCTCGACGGTCGTGTCGCGCTTCGCGATGAACGACAGGTCGACGATCGACACGTTGATCGTCGGGACGCGGATCGCGTAGCCGTCGAGCTTGCCGTTCAGTTCCGGCAGCACGAGGCCGACGGCCGATGCGGCACCCGTCTTCGTCGGGATCTGGCTGTGGGTGGCCGAACGCGCGCGGCGCAGGTCTTCGTGATAGACGTCCGTCAGCACCTGGTCGTTCGTGTACGCGTGGATCGTCGTCATCAGGCCGGTTTCCAGGCCGATCTTGTCGTTCAGCGGCTTGACGAGCGGCGCGAGGCAGTTCGTCGTGCACGATGCGTTCGAGATGACCGTGTGCTCGGCCTTCAGCACGTCGTGGTTCACGCCGTAGACGATCGTCGCGTCGACGTCCTTGCCGCCCGGCGCCGAGATGATCACCTTCTTCGCGCCGCCCTTCAGGTGCGCGCTCGCCTTTTCCTTCGTCGTGAAGAAGCCCGTGCATTCCATCACGACGTCGACGCCCAGCTCGCCCCACGGCAGTTCGGCCGGGTTGCGGTTCGCCAGCACGCGGATCTTGTCGCCGTTCACGACGAGGTAGTCGCCGTCGACCGACACTTCGCCCGGGAACTTGCCGTGCGCGGTGTCGTACTGGGTCAGGTGCGCGTTGGTCTTCGCATCGCCCAGGTCGTTGATCGCGACGATCTCGAGATCGTGCTTCTTGCCGTTTTCATAGAACGCGCGCAGCGTGTTGCGGCCGATACGGCCGTAGCCGTTGATTGCGACGCGAATCGTCATGGTCTATCTCCTGATGGCTGAAAAAATTCGTTTCGTGCAGCTTCACGGTGCGACGCGCGCAACGGGTGGCGCGCGCCGCGTATGCTTTTATTTAGGCCAGCACGGCCTTGGCCGTCTCGACGACGTGCTCGACGGTGAAGCCGAAGTACTTGAACAGCACGCCGGCCGGCGCCGACTCGCCGAACGTGTCGATCCCGACGACGCCGCCTTCGAGGCCGACGTACTTGTGCCAGAAGCTCGTCACGCCCGCTTCGATCGCGACGCGGCGCACGCCGTGCGGCAGCACGCGTTCGCGATATTCGGCGTCCTGGCGGTCGAACACGTTGGTCGACGGCATCGACACGACGCGCGCCGCGATGCCCTGCTGCGCGAGCGGCTCGACGGCCTTCATCGCGAGTTCGACTTCCGAGCCCGTCGCGATCAGGATGATCTTGCGTGCGACGATTTCCTCGTCCCAGTCCTTCAGCACGTAACCGCCCTTCTCGATGTTGGCGATCTGCGCATCGGTACGCGGGTTGAACGCGAGGTTCTGGCGGCTGAAGATCAGACTCGACGGACGGTCGGCAGCGACCGCGTGGGTCCACGCGACGGCCGTCTCGACCGTGTCGGCCGGACGCCACACGTCGTGGTTCGGGATCAGGCGCAGGCTCGACACGTGCTCGATCGACTGGTGCGTCGGGCCGTCTTCGCCGAGGCCGATCGAATCGTGCGTGAACACGAAGATCGACGGCACCTTCATCAGCGCGGCCACGCGCAGCGCGTTGCGGCTGTAGTCGGAGAACGTCAGGAACGTGCCGCCGAACGGCTTGTGGCCGCCGTGCAGCGCGAGACCGTTGATCGCCGCGCTCATGCCGAATTCGCGCACGCCGTAGTTGATGTGGTTGCCGAGCAGCACGCCCGCGCCTTCCGGATTCGCGCGGACCGCCTTCGACGCCTTCCAGTTGGTCAGGTTCGAGCCGGTCAGGTCGGCCGAGCCGCCGAGCAGCTCCGGCAGCGCGGCGGCGAGGCCCTCGATCGCCTGCTGCGACGCCTTGCGGGTCGCGACCGTCTCGGCGCGCTCGTTCGCGCCGGCGATGATCGCCGCAGCCTTCTCGGCCCAGTCGGCCGGCAGCTTGTTGGCCATCCGGCGCTCGAATTCGGCGGCTTCCGCCGGGAACTTCGCGCGATACGCGGCGAACGTCGCGTCCCACTCCGACTCGGCACGCTTGCCGGCTTCCTTCGCATCCCAGGCCGCATAGACTTCCTGCGGAATCACGAACGGCTCCCACTTCCAGCCGAGCGCTTCGCGCGTCTTCGCGATTTCTTCCGCGCCGAGCGCCGCGCCGTGCACGTCGTGGCCGCCGGCCTTCGTGGCCGCGCCCTTGCCGATCACCGTCTTGCAGCAGATCAGCGTCGGTTTGTCCGACAGCTTCGCCTTCGCGATGGCCGCGTCGACCGCGTCGACGTCGTGGCCGTTCACGTTCGGGATCACGTTCCAGCCGTACGCTTCGAAGCGCTTCGGCGTGTCGTCGTGGAACCAGTTCACGACGTCGCCGTCGATCGAGATGCCGTTGTCGTCGTACAGCGCGATCAGCTTGTTCAGCTTCAGCGTGCCCGCGAGCGAGCAGGCTTCGTGCGAGATGCCTTCCATCAGGCAGCCGTCGCCGAGGAACACGTACGTGTGGTGATCGACGATCTTCGCGCCGTCACGGTTGAACTCGTCGGCCATCAGCGCTTCGCCGAGCGCCATGCCGACCGCGTTCGCGAGACCCTGGCCGAGCGGGCCGGTGGTCGTCTCGACGCCCGGCGTGATCCCGTATTCGGGGTGGCCCGGCGTCTTCGAGTGCAGCTGGCGGAAATTCTTCAGCTCTTCGATCGGCAGGTCGTAGCCGGTCAGATGCAGCAGCGAGTACAGCAGCATCGAGCCATGGCCGTTCGACAGCACGAAACGGTCGCGATCGGCCCAGTGCGGGTTCGTCGGGTTGTGCTTCAGATGGCGCGACCAGAGTGCGACGCCGATTTCGGCCATGCCCATCGGCATGCCGGGGTGGCCGGAGTTCGCTTGCTGGACGGCGTCCATCGCGAGCGCACGGATCGCGTTGGCCATCAGGGTGGTGGAGGCGGGAGACGAAGTCGTCATGTCGAGTCCGGAGAACGAGTCGAGGAAACGGGGGCACGGCGGCATCCGGAAGCTCGAGCGTCAATCGTTCCCGGCGCGCGGTGCGGCGCCTGACGGACGCGAAGCGGACGGAGCCAACGGACGGGGCTGCAAAGCTCGTCATTTTAACAGATGGGCTGACATTTCCCTTGTCGGCGCGTAGTGTTCCGGCACGGTTTTCCGCCAAACCGCCTGCCTCCTATAATTCAGGCGTCGGAACTGCCTGCCCCAGCGGCCCGCTCGTGAGCACCACCCTTCTCTTTCACCCGACGCCCGACGCCACCTACGGCTTCCCGAACGCGCGGCGGCTCGCGCACGTCGCGTCCCCGCACCAGCAGATCGAAGTCTGGGAAACCCCGCAGCTCGGCCGGCTGTTCACGCTGGACGGCCGGCCGATGACGTCGGTCGGCGACGAATTCGTCTATCACGAGTGCATGACGCACCCGGCCGCGCTCGCGCATCCGGCGCCGAGGAAGGCGCTCGTGCTCGGCGGCGGCGACGGCGGCGCGGCGCGCCAGCTGCTCAAGCACGCGTGCATTGAACGGATCGTGATCGCCGAACTCGACGACGAGGTGGTCGGAATGGCGCGCCGCTATCTCGACGACGTGCACCAGGGCGCACTCGACGACCCGCGCGTCGAGGTCGTGATCGGCGACGCCGCGCACTTCGTCGATTCGACGATCGAACATTTCGATCTTGTCGTGTTCGACCTCACGCCGCCCGATTCGCCGGCGGCCGGCCTCTATACGCGCGCGTTCTACGCGCGGCTCAAGCGAATCCTCACGCGCTGCGGCGCGATCTCGATGCATCTCGGCTCGCCGGTGTTCCATGCCGCGCGCATCGCCGCGCTGCTCGACGACCTGCGCGCGAGCTTCGCGGTCGTCGATCCGCTGTCCGCGCACGTGCCGCTGTACGGCTCGCAGTGGCTGATGGCCATCGCGAGCGACACGCTCGATGCGGCCGCGTTGTTCGCGCACGACGTCGACGCACGGCTCGCGGCCCGCCGCGTCGACGGCCTGCGCTACTACGATGCGCGGCTGCATGCGTCCCTCTTTGCCCTGCCGCGCGCGCTGCGCGATACACTGGGCGTTCGCCGCTGAACAGCCGGACGGTCGCAACGTTCCGTTGTTCCAGCATGAGACCGGCGCAGGCGCGAGAAGCGCCGACACCGTGCAACAGGAGATTTTCATGACCGATCCACGTCCGGCCAACGTGCCTTGGTTGACGCCCTACCTGGCCGTACGCAACGCGCGCGCGGCCATCGACTTCTTCCAGGCCGCATTCGGCTTCACGTTGCGCGACGTGCACGACGAGGACGGCGTGATCATGCACGTCGAGATGGCCTATCGCGGCCAGTTGATCGTGATGTTCGCGCCCGAAGGCGCGTTCGGCTCGCCCGCGCTCACACCGAAGCGCGCGAACGCCACCGCGCCGCAATCGTTCTATCTGTATGTCGACGACGTCGACGCCACCTGGCAGCGCGCGCTCGACGCGGGCGCGAAATCGCTGAGCGCGCCGCAGGATCAGTTCTGGGGCGACCGGTTCGCGCAGATCGAGGATCTCGACGGTTACCGCTGGGCGCTCGGGTGCCGTCTCGACGCATGACCGAAACCGCCACACGCATGAACGAAGCCACCACCACCGCGGCCGTGCCGCGCTTTTTCGTCGACGCCGCGCTGCGCGCCGACGCCACGCTCGCGTTGCCGGCCGACGTCGCGCGTCACGTGCAGGTGCTGCGCCTGCAGCCCGGCGACGTGCTCGCGCTGTTCGACGGCACGGGCGGCCAGTACCGCGCACGGCTCGTCGAAGTCGACAAGCGCAGCGCGCTCGTGCAGGTCGATACGTTCGAGCCCGCCGAGGCCGAGCCGCCCTATCGCGTGACGCTCGCGCAGGGGATCGCCGGCGGCGACAAGATGGACTGGGTGATCGAGAAGGCCGTCGAGCTCGGCGTCGCGGCGGTCGTGCCGCTGTCGACCGCGCGCGGCGTCGTGAAGCTGTCCGGCGAGCGGGCGGACAAGCGGGTCGCGCACTGGCGCGGCGTCGTGCGCGCGTCGTGCGAGCAGTGCGGACGCAACCGCGTGCCCGACGTCGCGCCGGTCGCCGGCTTCAACGCGTGGCTCGACGCGCTGCCGGCCGCGCCGGCCGACGGCGAGCTGCGGCTGCTGCTGTCGCCGCGCGCAAGCAGCCCGTTCGCGTCGCTGCCCGACGCGCCGCCCGCGGCGGCCGTCACGCTGCTGATCGGACCCGAAGGCGGGTTGTCGCCCGACGAGGAACATGCCGCACGCGCACGCGGGTTCACCGCGCTGTCGCTCGGGCCGCGCGTGCTGCGCACCGAGACGGCCGGCGCGGCCGTGCTCGCGGCGTTGGCGGCGCGCTGGGGCGGGTGGTAAAGCGTATCGGCGCGCCGCGTTCAACGGTTCGATGTCGATGACGCCGGAACCCTTGAGCACCAACGCGAACGCACCGATGCCGGCCGTCTCGAACGAGAAGGTCGTCGCGGTGGCCCGTAACGGCGGCGTCGCCTGGATCGCCTCGATCAACGGGCCGCGATAGCGCAGGTTCATCGGCATCGGCACGACCTGCGCGATACCGACCGACCGGCCGTCGTGCCGCGCCGTGGCCGCATCGACCGTGTCGTTCCAGCCCTGGATGAAACCGCCGGCGTCGATCCGCGTGTTCAGCTCGATCCAGCGCCGCTTTTCATTACTCGCCGGCGTCGCCGTTCGCCTCCCGCATCTGGCTCATCAGCGCGTTGACGACGGGCCGCAGCACCTGAGCGGGGGAATCCGCGATCCAGCCCTTGCCGTCCGCGCCATGCAGGTCGATCCGGCCCGTCATCGGTCGGCTCGTCGGCGCGTGGTCGAACACGGGGACCAGGCCCTTCAAGAACGTCGCGAGGTATGCCGCGCGCGCGTTGTCGTCCTCCGAACGCGGCTCCTCGATCTTCTCCTGCAACGCCCTCAAGCCAGGCTCCGCCTCGACGACGCGGCACGCGAATTCGACCGTCGCGATCGATTCGCCTTCCACGGATTCGTTCGGCTTCCGGGTCGAACCGGTGGCCTTGCACTCGGAACGCGCGAGTGCATGCTGAAATGACTCGATCGCCGCCGTGGCCGGCTCACTCACCGTTGTGCGCACCGTCGCCGGCACCTTGTTCAGGATGGAGGCGACGATAACCTCGCTCACCTTGTCGGCGAACTTCGCAACAGCCGCCACGTCGAGCACGCCCTTGCCGTCGAAGTGCGTGCGCGTTGCCTCGTTGAACAACTCGGCCTTCGATACGTCGCCATTGACGAATGCGCCGAGATACAGGTCGGTGGTTTGTTCGGGGGTCAGCACCGCGGCCTGCGCGGTCGGCGGGATGCCGAACGACAGCGCGCACAGGGTCAGCGTGCAGACGAGCGGATGGCGCGCACGAGCGCGCGCCGCGAATCGGGTAGTGGTCATAGGAAGACGGCCCTCTCTCGAATGATTGGTGTTGTGCGCCCGGCGCGTCATCCGCGGCCGGGCCGACCGATTGTCGAGGAAAAAAGTGCGCGATGAAAGGCTTGTGTCGGGTTGCGTGCCGCGCGCGACACGCGTAGACGCAAAAAAGCCCGCTCGAAGCGGGCTTTTGACCGGTCGTTCGGCGAATCGGCCGCGCGGGCCGATGCGCTTACGCGAACGAGTAGAACACCCGGAACGCGACCTTGCGCTCGGCCCAGAATTCGGCCGCCTCGCGGAACACGTCGAGCAGCGTTTCGCGCCCTTCCTTGTCGAATTTCTGCGCGATCGGCAGCCCTTCGAGGACGATCACGAAACCGGGCTGCGCGCCCGCCTTCGCGACGAGGTCGGTGAGGCAGTCGTACAGCGCGTCATAGTTCTTCCCGAAATGCTTCGGAAACAGGAACGAGGTCGCGATCGTTTCCATCACTTCCTGCTTCGACTGGGCGGCGCCGCAATACGCATACAGGAAATGCTGGCCGAGCCGACCGGCTTCGTCGGCGAGATCCTGCACGCGGAACGCGCGGATCGACTGCACGAGATTGGGTCGCACGGTCGTGAAAAGGCTCATAGGCTCCTCGTTCGATGAAAGCCCGGGCTCGGCTTCCTGTTGCTCCGGCGTGCCGCCGGCCTGCGCCGCCGCGTGCAGCTGAATCACACGCTGAAACAGATTGCCGTCGCCGGCCGCGAACAGTTCCGCCGCCGCCGTATCGTGCGCGTAGATGGAGTCGCTCATGCCATTCGTCCCGAAGTCATTCAACAATACGTTTAAAACTGTTGTAGTGGTCGCCCGTGTAATAACAGTTGTCGATCCGGCGCAACGGCCCGCCACAGACGATCCGGCGCGCGCCGCGATTGCGCGCACGCGGCGTCGGCACCGTGTACTCATGGTAATAGCCGCGCTTCGCCTTCGGCAGGATTCGCTCGCGATTGCCGAATACGACGCCGTCTTTCTCGTACGGATAGGGGCCGCCGGCGCCGATCAGGCCCAGCGTGGTCACGGCCTCGCGCGGAAGACTGGCAGTCGGGATCGTATCGAGCCCGCTGGCAGCCACGTCGGCCGGAACGGCCTCCCGTGCGTAAGCGGCGGAAACCAGACTGCCCGTCGGCGTGCCGACGATACCCATCGCGAACATCGCGAAGACGGACGCGAGCGCGCCGTTGCGGAGCCACTTGCGTGCCATGAACCAGGGTTCCCGCTGTTAAATCAAGTAGTTGACGACCAACAAAGGCGTTAGCGTAGCGTTATTGGCCGCGCGAATCAATGTCCGTTTGGGAATCGAAAGCCTCGTGATGCGCCGGATACCGTATTTCTTACCGAAATTACACTACATTTATCTTGCATAAGATAAAATGCGTGCGGCACCTCTCGGTTGGCAAGAACTGCCTCCTTGCCTCGCTCGCTGCCTGGAGTGGGGAGATGCTGCTGTTGCTTTGCGGGAAGCGCGTGTGCGCCCTGCCCGGCGGCGTGCCCATTGCGGGCGCGCCTCTTTTTGCTTTTGTTTACAATTTTCCCGCGCGCGCCGAGCCGCTCGACCGGCTGGCGCGTTCGTTTTGGCTCAGCGCGCGGCGTTCACGTCGGCCACCAACAGCGCCGCCATGTTGACGATGCGACGAACGGTCGCCGATTCGGTCAGCACGTGCACCGGCTCCGCGGCGCCCAACAGGATCGGCCCGATCGCGATGTTGTTGCCGGCGGCCGTCTTCAGCAGGTTGTACGCGATGTTGGCGGCGTCGATGTTCGGCAGGATCAGCAGGTTCGCGTCGCCTTCCAGCGTCGATTCCGGCAGGATTTCCTTGCGCAGCGCCGCGTCGAGCGCGACGTCGCCGTGCATTTCGCCGTCGACCTTCAGTTCCGGCGCGGTTTCCTGCAGGATCGCGAGCGTATCGCGCATCTTCTTCGCCGAAGGGGCATTGCTCGTGCCGAAATTCGAGTGCGACAGCAACGCGACCTTCGGCTCGATGCCGAACCGGCGCACTTCTTCCGCGGCCATGATCGTGATCTCGGCCAGCTCCTCCGGGGTCGGATCGACGTTCACGTGCGTATCCACGAGGAAAATCTGGCGGCCCGGCAGCACGAGGCCGTTCATCGCCGCGTACACGCTGCAGCCCGGACGCTTGCCGATCACCTGGTCGATGAAGTGCAGGTGGCGGTGCGTGGTGCTGATCGTGCCGCAGATCATCCCGTCCGCTTCGCCCTTCTTCACCAGCATCGAGCCGATCAGCGTCGTGCGGCGGCGCATTTCGACACGCGCGAGCTGCTCGCTGATGCCCTTGCGCGCCATCATCTTGTGGTACGTCTGCCAGAAGTCGCGGTAACGCTCGTCGTGCTCGGTGTTGACGACCGTGAAATCGGTGCCCGGCGTGAGGCGCAGGCCGTAGCGCTGGATACGGTGCTCGATCACCGACGGGCGGCCGATGAGGATCGGCTTCGCGAGTTTTTCGTCGACGATGATCTGAACGGCACGCAACACGCGCTCTTCTTCGCCTTCCGCGAACACGACGCGCTTCTTCTCTTCCGGCGCGGCGCGCGCGATCTGGAAGATCGGCTTCATCGTCGTGCCGCTGTGATACACGAATTGCTGCAGGTGGACGCGGTACGCCTCCATGTCCTCGATCGGGCGCGTCGCGACGCCGCCGTCCATCGCGGCCTGCGCGACGGCCGGCGCGATCTTCACGATCAGGCGCGGATCGAACGGCTTCGGAATCAGGTATTCGGGCCCGAACGACAGATCCTGGATGCCGTATGCGGTCGCGACGATGTCGCTCTGCTCGTGCTGCGCGAGCTCGGCGATCGCATTGACGGCCGCGATCTCCATTTCACGCGTGATCGTCGTCGCGCCGACGTCGAGCGCACCGCGGAAGATGAACGGGAAGCACAGGACGTTGTTGACCTGGTTCGGGTAATCGGTGCGGCCGGTGGCCAGCACGGCGTCCGGGCGCACTTCGAGCGCGAGCTCCGGCAGGATTTCCGGCGTCGGATTCGCGAGTGCGAGGATCAGCGGGCGCTCGGCCATGCCCTTCACCATCTCCTGCTTCAGCACGCCGGCGGCCGACAGGCCGAGGAAGATGTCCGCGCCGTCGATCACTTCGGCCAGCGTGCGGGCGTCGGTTTCGCGCGCGAAACGCTCCTTGTCCGGATCCATCAACTCGGTGCGGCCCTTGTAGACCACGCCGGCCAGGTCGGTCACCGTGATGTTCTCGAGCGGCAGGCCGATGTCGACCAGCAGGTCGAGACACGCGAGCGCGGCCGCGCCGGCGCCCGACGCGACGAGCTTGACCTTCTTGATGTCCTTGTTGACGACCTTCAGGCCGTTCGTGACGGCCGCGGCCACGACGATCGCGGTGCCGTGCTGGTCGTCGTGGAACACCGGGATCTTCATCCGCTTGCGCGCTTCGCGCTCGACGATGAAGCAGTCCGGCGCCTTGATGTCTTCGAGGTTGATCCCCCCGAAGGTCGGCTCCAGCGCGGCGATCACGTCGACGAGCTTGTGCGGGTCCGATTCGTTCAGTTCGATGTCGAACACGTCGATGCCCGCGAACTTCTTGAACAGCACGGCCTTGCCTTCCATCACCGGCTTCGACGCGAGCGGGCCGATGTTGCCGAGACCGAGCACCGCCGTGCCGTTCGTCACGACGCCGACCAGGTTGCTGCGCGCGGTGAAGCGCGCGGCGTTCAGCGGGTTCTCGACGATCTCCTCGCACGCGTACGCCACACCCGGCGAATACGCGAGCGCGAGATCGCGCTGGTTGATCATCTGCTTGGTCGGGGCGATCGCGATTTTGCCGGGAGTCGGAAATTCGTGATAGTCGAGCGCGGCTTCGCGGAGCTTGGCTTTGGAGGAGGCTTGGGTGGACATGTGTCTCGAGACGGGCGGATTAGAATAACTGTTCGACGGCATTGTAGCGCCAATCATCGGCCGCCAGACCGGCGATTCGGGTGCAACAGTCGCGACAAAAATGAACTGGACGGTACAGGAGCGCCGTCGCCCGCCTCGTACAATGCCGTTCCTTCAACCGTTTCGGATCGCCCGCCGTGCCAGCCGCCCTCTCCGAGTTTTCGCTGATCGAACGCTTCTTCACGCGCCGCGCCGCGCAGGGCGCCCGCGCGTCGACGCTCGGCATCGGCGACGATTGCGCACTGATTGCGCCCCGATCCGGGAAATTGCTGGCCATTTCGACGGACATGCTGGTGGAAGGCCGTCATTTCTTCCCCGATGTCGCGCCCGACGCGCTTGGCCACAAGACGCTCGCGGTCAACCTGTCGGACCTCGCGGCGATGGGCGCCGAGCCGCGCGCATTCACGCTCGCGTGCGCGCTGCCGCGCGCCGACGCCGCATGGCTCGAGGCGTTCAGCAACGGGCTGTTCGCGCTGGCCGAGCGATACGGCTGCGAACTGATCGGCGGCGACACGACGAGCGGGCCGCTGAACCTGTGCGTGACCGTGTTCGGCGAAGTCGCGCCCGACGCGGCGCTGCGGCGCGATGCCGCGCGCGACGGCGACGACGTATGGGTATCCGGCATGCTCGGCGATGCGCGCGCGGGCCTCGGCGTCGCCCGCGGCGAATGGACGGCCGGTGCGGATGAAGCCGCCGCGTTCCGGCGCGCGCTCGAGCGGCCCGAACCGCGCGTCGCGCTCGGCCTGGCGCTCGCGGGCATCGCGCACGCGGCGCTCGACCTGTCGGACGGCTTGGCCGGCGACCTGCAGCACATCCTGACGCG
>NZ_BBSK01000004.1:0-5804 GCF_001319805.1 Burkholderia sp. E168m22 | reverse complement strand
GGCCGACGTGCAGCGTCGCTGCACGCTGGCGGGCGGCGACGACTACGAACTGTGCTTCACCGCGCCGGCGGCGGCCCGCGCGGCGGTCGAAGCGGCCGGCGCCGCGGCCGGCGTGCCGGTCACGCGAATCGGTACAATACGCGCGTTGTCCGCGCCGTCGGCGCACCCCGCCATCGCGTGGCGCGACGCCGCCGGCGCGCCCCTCGCTCTCACGTTGCACGGCTTCGACCACTTCCATGCAGACTGATCCGACGCCCGCGCACGCCGCGGCCGAGCCCGGCGCCGCGCCGACCCGCGTGACGGCCCGCTTCATGCTGTCGCACCCCGCGCATCTCGTGTCGCTCGGCTTCGGCAGCGGGCTCGCGCCGATCATGCCCGGCACGTTCGGCTCGCTGTTCGGCTGGCTCACGTTCGTCGTGCTCAACCGCTACCTGACGGTGCCCGAATGGTGGGCGCTGATCGCCGTCGGCTTCGCGGCCGGCACGTGGGTCACCGGTTTCACCGCGAAGAAGGCCGGCGTGGCCGATCCGGGCGCCGTCGTCTGGGACGAGATCGTCGCGATCTGGCTCGTGATGCTGTTCGTCACGCCCGCGACCTTCGTCGGCCAGTTGTGGGCGTTCGTCGCGTTCCGCTTCTTCGACATGCTCAAGCCGCCGCCGATCCGCTACTTCGACCGCCGCCTGAAAGGCGGGCTCGGCATCATGGTCGACGATCTGGTCGCCGCGTTCATGACGCTGCTCGTGATCGCGCTGTGGCGCTCCGTCGTCGGCTGACCGATTTCCCGACTCCCGTTTCCCGACTCCCGTTTCCCGACGCGCATGCCAACCGATTCCGTCGTCCACCAGCTTGCGATCCGCGCAGGCAACAAGCTGCGTGACGAGCACCTCACGCTCGCCACCGCCGAATCCTGCACCGGCGGGATGATCGCCACCGCGATCACCGACATTTCCGGCAGCAGCCAGTGGTTCGAGCGCGGCTTCGTCACGTACTCGAACCAGGCCAAGATCGAGATGATCGGCGTGCCGGCCGACCTGATCGACAAGCACGGCGCCGTCAGCGAGCCCGTCGCGCGCGCGATGGCCGAAGGCGCGCTGCGCAACAGCCGCGCGCAGGTCGCGCTGTCCGTCACCGGCATCGCGGGCCCGGGCGGCGGCAGCGAGAAGAAGCCGGTGGGCACCGTGTCGTTCGCCTGGAGCAACCGGCTGCATACCGATGTCGAGACGCGGGTGTTCAAGGGCGACCGCGAACAGATCCGCACGCAGGCGGCCGCGCATGCGCTGCGCGGGCTGCTGAAGCTGCTCGACGAGCGCGAAGGCTGAGCGGGCCGGGCGCACGTGTCGCGCCCGCCCTCGCTTCCTTACTGGATCGCGTCGGGCTTCACGACGATCCAGTTCTTGTCCGCCGTCACCGGCAGGCCGAGCGCCTTCTGCTTCGCGGCCGATTCGTCCGACCACGCGCGGATCTGCGCCATCTGCTTGTCCTTCTTGTTGACCCACACGCGCACGCCGCCGCGCGCGACGTCGGTCGCATTCAGCAGCATGTAGCCGTCGGACGTCGGCGTGTCGCCCGCGACGAGCACCGGCTTCTTCCATTGGTCGATCCAGCCGACGATCGAACCGAGCTTGCCTTCGTACCACGTCATCGGGTTCATCAGGAACGGCGTGATCACCAGGTTGCGGTTCGCGGCCTCGTCGTACTTGCCGGCCTTGATCTGCAGCCGCGACGTGGTCAGCGCGCCGGTCGCCGGGTTGCGCAGCAGCGTCGTCACGCCGATCACGTTCTGCGGCTTCACGTTGTAGCCGTACTTCGGGTCGGCCAGCACGAGGCGCGCGAGCTCCTCGTGCGCGGCCGTCATCACGTAGACCTCGATGCCGTTCTCGCGCAGCGCGTTGTACAGCTCCTGCATCCCGCGAAAGAAGCGCGGCGGGTTCACCGTGCCGTCGACGACCTTGTCGCCCTGCCAGTAGCGGATCGGGATCGGCTTGCCGTCGGCGAGCATCGCATCGATGTGGCGCTTCAGGTCGGCGAGCGACTGGCCGGCGAACGCCTGCGCGATCCACGGATAGCAGACCAGATCGTCGATCTCGCACAGCCGGTAGTAATAGCTCGTCAGCGATTCCTTGTAGTCGGCGGAATCCTTGAACGGGATCAGCTTCAGCGACGGGTCGAGCGAGTCGCGCGTCAGCACGCCGTGGTTCTCCAGGTACGGCAGCAGCGATTCCTCGAGGTCGTAGCGGTAGGTCGTGTTGTCGGCGTCGAACACCGCGTAGTCGCCGCGGTTCGCGTGCGCGGCGATCATCGCGTTCAGCGCCTTCGCGCTGTCGGCGGGCCAGTGCGACAGATCCGCCGCATGGGCGAACGTCATGCACAGCGACGCGGCGAACGCGCTCAGAAGACGGCGGGACAGCTGGGGCATGGCGTCGCTCCTTTTCTTGACATTTTTGTGACGGATCGGTGACAAGCGGCAGCATCGCGCGAATAAATTGCGCCCATGCGATACGGAAGCGACGGAAAGTTGTTCGCGTGCGCCAGGGAGGATCGAGGAAAGCGAAGGGGGAATGCGAGGAGGCGGCGCCGGCCCACGGGCGCGGGGCCGGCGCCAACCGCCCGGCGGGCCCGCCGGGCGGTGTCGTGCGATTCGATCAGCGATGCGCGTTGATCGTGTCGCGCGTCTTCTGCGCGGCGAGCGCCGCGGCTTCGGCGAAATCCTCGCCCTTGCTCGCGTACAGGATCGCGCGCGACGAGTTGATCATCATCCCGGTGCCGTCGGCCGTGCGGCCTGCGTTGACGGTCGCCTGCACGTCGCCGCCCTGCGCGCCGATGCCGGGGATCAAGAGCGGCATGTCGCCGACGATCCCGCGCACGATCTCGATTTCCTTCGGGAACGTCGCGCCGACCACGAGACCGAGCTGGCCGTTCCGCGCGTTCCACTTGTTCGCCGCGAGGTCCGCAACGACCTGGTACAGCGGCCGGCCGTTGGTGTCGAGGAACTGCAGGTCCGAGCCGCCCGGGTTCGACGTGCGGCACAGCACGATCACGCCCTTGCCTTCATGCTCGAAGTACGGCTCGACCGAGTCGTAGCCCATGTACGGGTTCACCGTGACGGCGTCCGCGCGATAGCGCTCGAACGCTTCGCGCGCGTACTGCTCGGCCGTGCTGCCGATGTCGCCGCGCTTCGCGTCGAGGATCACCGGCAGGCCCGGATGCTGCAAATGGATGTGCGCGATCAGCCGCTCGAGCTGGTCTTCCGCGCGATGCGCGGCGAAGTACGCGATCTGCGGCTTGAACGCGCTCGCGTACGGCGCGGTCGCGTCGACGATCTGCCGGCAGAATTCGAAGATCGCGTCGGGCTGACCGTCGAACTGCACGGGAAAGCGCGACGGCTCGGGATCGAGGCCGACGCACAGCAGCGAATTCGTGCGCTGCCACGCGGCGCGCAGCGATTCAATGAAAGTAAGCGGGGAAGACATGGGGGGTACTCGCGGCAAACCGTTGGTAGACCGCGTATTTTACCCGCGTCGCCGGGCTCCCTCGCGGGTCGTGGCATTGCTGCGCGCATCGGCGCGCTCGACGGTGAACGCGAAGCGCCGCGTGAGCCGCTCGCCGGGCGCGAGCAGCGTCATCCCGTGCGCGGCCGCGCCGCCCGGCAGGTTCACCGCATTGATCGGATGATCGACCGGCTCGAAGCAGAAGAAATCCTCGCCCGGCGGTGTATAGAGCACGTACGCGTCAGCGTCGGCCGCGACGGTCAGCAACAGCCGGCGGCGCGGCCAGCTCACCGTCGCGTGGCCGCCCCAGCCGGTGAACGCGTGATTGACGAGCGTGGCCGGCAGCGGATACGCGACGCCGAACTGCCAGGCCGGCGGCACGCTCACGTGCCGCACCGGCAGGAAATCGGCGCCCGACAGCCACAGGCCGCCCGCCGCCGCGGCCAGCTCGGTCACCGCATCGCGCACGAGAAACGGATGCACGCCGAGCCCGAACGGCAGCCGCGTGCGCCCCGCGTTCTCGATCGTCAGCGCGATCGACAGCGTCGCGTCGTCGAGTTCGAACGACTGGATCGCGCGGAACGCATACGGCGCGCCGGCGGTACGGTCGAGCGACAGTTGCAGCGACGTGTCGGTCGCATCGTCCACCTGCCACCGCGCGAGCCAGCCGTCGCCGTGGATCGGCAGCGGCTCGTCGCGGCGGTTGCGCGGCACCGCGACCTTGCGCCCGTCGCATTCGAAGCGCCCGTCGCCGATCCGGTTCGAGTACGGCAGCAGCGGATAGCACGCGAGCTCGTTCGGGTCCGTCGCCGTCTCCGGGTGCTCGCAACGGCGGAACACCGGCACCAGCGCGCCGTTCTCGCCGCGCCAGTCGAAGCGCGCGATGCCGCCGCCGAGGTGCGGCAGCACGTCGAGCCGCAGCGACGCGTTCGACAACGTGACGGCCGCCGCATGCGCGGCGCCGACGCCCTGCGCGAACACGGCCGTCTGCGGGCCGGGGCTGACCGGCTGGGCGGCGGCGGCCAGGCGCGCGCGGCGCGACTGGCTGGTGGACGACGATGCGCGCGAGGACGTGGCCGTCATGGTGAGCTCCTTTCCTTCGTCGAAGAAACGATGCAGGTCGTGCGAGCGGTCAGGCCCAGCCGCCGTCGACGATCACGTCCTGCGCGGTGATCATCCGGCTGTCGTCGGCCGCGAGAAACAGCGCCATCCGCGCGAGGTCGGCCGGCAGCAGTTCGGCGTCGAGGCACTGGCCGGCCTTGATCGCCGCGCGGCCCGCGTCGTCGAGCCACAGCCGGCGCTGCTTGTCGGTCATCACCCAGCCGGGCACCAGCGAATTCACGCGGATGCCGAACGGGCCGAGATCGCGCGCGAGGCCGCGCGTCAGGCCCTGCACGGCCGCCTTCGCCATCACGTAGACCGGATAGCCGCCGTTCTTCAGCATCCAGCTGATCGAGCCGAGATTGATGATCGCGCCGCCGCCCTGCCGTTTCATGTCGTCGATCACCGCCTGCGCGGCAAAGAACTGGTGACGCAGGTTCACCGCGATGCCCGCGTCGAACGACGCGGGCGTCACGTCGCCGATCGCGTGGCGCGCGTCGTTCGCCGCGTTGTTCACGAGTACCGCGATCGCGCCGATGCGCGCGCGGATCGCATCGATCGCATGGCGCAGCGCATCGATGTCGGTCAGGTCGCACGAGAGAAACAGCGGCGCATGGCGTACGTGCGCGAGGCGTTCCGCGAGCGCGGCGCCGGCCGCCGCATCGAGGTCGACGAACGCGACGCGCGCGCCCTGTTCGGCGAAGTGCTCGACGAACGACGCGCCGATGCCGGTCGCGCCGCCCGTGATCAGCACCGCGCGATCCTCGAGGCTCGGGTAGCGCGCGAAACGCGCGTCGCTCGCGGCATGCGTAGCCTGCGAGTCAGGCGCGGAAGTATCGATGGTCATGCAGGTCGTCTCCGTGGAAACAGGTCGGTCAGTCGCGTACGCCGCGGTTCTTCAGCTGGTCGAGCAGCACGGCCGCGAGCAGGATCGCGCCACGCACCAGGTACTGGTAGAACGCGTCGATGTTCAACAGGTTCATCACGTTCTCGACGGTGCCCATGATCAGCACGCCGATCACGACGCCCGAGATCGTCGCGCGGCCGCCCATCAGCGACACGCCGCCGAGCACGCATGCGGAGATCACGTTCAGCTCGAAGCCCTGCGCGGCGTTCGGCTGGCCCGACGTGATGCGCGACGCGAGGATCACGCCGGCGAGGGCTGTGACCGCACCCTGGATCAGGAAGATGTACACGCGCGTGCGTTCGACGTTG
>NZ_BBSK01000003.1:0-45003 GCF_001319805.1 Burkholderia sp. E168m22 | reverse complement strand
GCCGCCGATCGCGAGCGTGTTGCGGCCGTACACCGTCTGGTTCAGCAGCACGCCGAAGCCGATGAAGCACAGCAGCGTGACCCAGATCGGCAGC
The DNA here is from genome assembly GCF_001319805.1 of Burkholderia sp. E168m22. Lineage (NCBI taxonomy): Bacteria > Pseudomonadati > Pseudomonadota > Betaproteobacteria > Burkholderiales > Burkholderiaceae > Burkholderia > Burkholderia sp. E168m22. The sequence goes on along the minus strand of NZ_BBSK01000003.1, from coordinate 44,909 downwards.
GACACGCCGAACATCGACAGCCCGCCGAGCGCGATGAAGGTATCCGACGACACGCCGACCGCCTGCCCCTTCGACACGATGAAGCCGAGCCCGCGCACGATCTCCATCGTCGCGAGCGTCGTGATCAGCGCGTTGATGCGCAGGTACGCGATCACCGCGCCGTTCACGAAGCCAATCGCGGCGCCGGCCGCGACCGCCGCGACGATCGCGACGAACGTGTTGTCGGTCGCGTTCAGCACCATCGCGCACAGCACGCCCGAGAACGCGACGGTCGAGCCGATCGACAGGTCGAAGTCGCGCGACGCCAGGCAGAACATCATCGTGCACGCGACCATGCCGATCTGCGAGATCGACAGCGCGAGGCCAAGCATGTTGTCGATCGAGAAGAAGTGATCGACGGTCAGCGACATCGTGATGAACATCACCGCGAAGATCGCGATCAGGCTGTATTCGGTCAGATGCTGCCACCACTTCTGGCGGTCGCTCTGCTGCGGAACCAGCGCGTCGGCCGACGGCTTCCCGGCGGCGCTGGCAAGGTTTTCGTTGACTTGCATGGTGTGTCTCCTGCTCCTGCATCGCGCGGCCCGCGCCGCGCGTGTTCGATTCGAATGTTCCGGTGTATCCGGTTGCGTCAGGCCGCCTCGACCGCGCTCGTCTGCGGCAGCGCGAGGTTCAGCACCGCATGTTCGTTCGCGTCGGCGCGCGGCAGCTCGCCGGCGATCCGGCCTTCGCGCATCACGACGATGCGGTCGGACACGCCGAGCACTTCCGGCAGTTCCGACGACACCATCACGATCGCGCAGCCGCGCTCCGCGAGCCGGTAGATCACGTCGTAGATCTCGTGCTTCGCGCCGACGTCGATCCCGCGCGTCGGCTCGTCGAGGATCACGACCTTCAGGTCGGGCTCCGCGAGCCAGCGCGACAGGATCGCCTTCTGCTGGTTGCCGCCCGACAGGAAGCGGATCTTCTGGCGCCGGTTCGGCGTCTTGATCTTCAGCCGCTGGATGAAGCGGTCGGCCGTTTCGCTTTCGGTCTTGCCGTTGATGAACAACCCCGCACGCAGCGAATGGCGGCGGCAGCTGATGTTGATGTTCTCGGCGACCGACGCGATCGCGATGATCCCTTCTTCCTTGCGGTCCTCCGGGCACAGCACGATGCCGTGGCGGATCGCGTCGCCGGTGCGCTTCACGTCGATGCGCTTGCCGTCGAGCGTCAGCGCGCCCGCGCGCCGGCGGTCCGCGCCGTACACGAGCCGCATCAGCTCGCTGCGGCCCGCGCCGACGAGCCCGAAGAAGCCGACGATCTCGCCCGCGCGCACCGAGAAGCTCGCCGGTTCGCGCAGCGCCGGGCCGTCGACGCCTTCGGCGGAAAACCGCACGTCGCCGAGCGTGCGCGGCGCGTAATGGTAGATGTCCGCGATCTCGCGCCCGACCATCTCGGCGACGAGTCGCTCGCGCGGCACGTCGGCCAGCGCGTCGTGCGACGCGATCTTGCGCCCGTCGCGGAAGATCGTGCACGCGTCGCACAGCCGGTAGATCTCGTCCATCCGGTGCGAGATGTAGATCAGCGCGCGGCCCTGCGCGCGCAGATCGTCGACCAGCTTGAACAGCACTTCCGTCTCGCGATGCGACAGCGAACTCGTCGGTTCGTCGAGCGCGATCACGCGGGCGTTGCGCATCAGCGCCTTGCAGATCTCGACCATCTGCCGCTGCGCGATCGACAGCCGCCCGAGCCGCGCGTCAGGATCGAGATCGACGCCCATCTCGGCGAGCCGCTCGCGCACGTAACGCTTCGCCTCGCGTTTCTTGACCCAGCCGAACGCGTTCGGCAGGCGGCCGAGCAGCAGGTTCTCCGCGACCGTCAGGTCGGGCACGTACTGCAATTCCTGGTGAATCACCGCGATGCCGGCCGCGATCGACGCGGCCGCATTCGCGAACTGCACGGGCCGGCCGTCGACCAGCACGCTGCCCGCATCGGGCTGGTATTCGCCGCCGAGAATCTTCAGCAGCGTCGACTTGCCCGCGCCGTTCTCGCCCATCAGGCCATGCACCTCGCCCGCATGCACGTCGAACGAAATGCCGTCGAGTGCGCGCACGCCGGGAAATACCTTGCCGATATTGTCAAAACGCAGTGCCGCTGACACGTCGTCTCCCCACTTCCAGATCGATCGACCGCCGGCCGCCGCATCGCCGCGGCAGCCGGCGGGCCGCTTACTTCGACGCGAGCCCCATCTCCTCGCGCACCTTCGCCACGTTGTCGCGCGTCGCCAGCATGCCGGTCGTCAGCGTCAGCGGCGGCGGCGCCTTGCCCTGCGTGATCCACGTGTACATCAGGTCCGAGGTTTCCTCGCCGTGGCGCTTCGGGCTGATGATCACGGTGCCGTAGAAGCCCGTCGGCTGCGGCTTCTTGAACTCGTTCAACGCCGAATCGGAACCGCCGATGCCGATGCCGATCATGTTGTCGGCCTTGAAGCCGCGCCCTTCCGCCGCGCGCACCGCGCCGAGCACGGCCTCGTCGTTCAGGCCGTACGCGACCCAGTGCTTGAACTGCGGGTTCTTCGTGAGCGCGATGTTCGCCGCGTTGAACGCGTTCTCCGTATCGGTCTTCGCCTGCGGCGCCGCGATCACGTTCGCCTTCGGGAAGCCGGCGGCGACCAGCGCGTCGGTCGCGCCGCTCGTGCGGTCGTGCGCGGTCGGCAGTTGCTCGTAGGTGATGTCGATCGCGCCGACGTCCTTCATGTCCCAGCCGCGCTTCTTGATCTCGGCCGCGATGCCGTCGCCGACCTGCTTGCCGATGTTGTACGCGGAAATCCCCATGTGCGGCACCGACTCGATCGGCTTGCCTGCGCCGTCGACGAGGCGGTCGTCGACCGTCATCATCTTCAGGTTGTGCGACTTCGCCTTCGCAACGATGCCCGGCCCGAGTTTCACGTCGGGCGTGCAGATGATGAAGCCCTGCGCCTTCTGCGCGGACAGGTTGTCGATCGCGCTCATCACCTTCTCGCCGGACGGCGCGCCGATCTTCACGAGCGTGAAGCCCTTCTGCTTCGCGGCGATCTCGGCGAATTTCCACTCGTCCTGGAACCACGGCTCTTCCGGCTGCTTCACCAGGAAGCCGATCTTGACCGGGTCGGCCGCGTGCGCGACCGGGCTGCCCATCACCACCGCCGCCGCGGCGGCCAGCGTTACGAACGTTCTGCGTTTCATCTCCAGTGTCTCCTTGTTTTCATCGAACAGGATGCAGCCGCTTGTTGGTTTCGACGCAGCGTGCGCGCGGCCGTCGCACGTGCGGTCTTTCGAATCGTTACGTCAATCGTGTCAGTCGTGATACAGCGCCGCGCGCCCGCCATCGACGGTGATGCACGTAGCATTGATGAACGGCGCCTCGTCGGACGCCAGGAACACGGCCGTCATCGCGACCTCCTCCGGTTTCCCGATCCGCTTCATCGGCTGCAGCGCGAGCGTCTCCGCGCGCGCGGCGGCCGGATCGGGCTGCGCGTCCCACCAGTCGCGCGTCAGCTGCGTCTCGATGTAGCCCGGCGCGATCGCGTTCACGCGCACGTTGCGCGCCGCGTATTCGATGCCGAGCGCGCGCGTGAGACCGAGCACGCCGTGCTTCGCGACCGGGTACGGAAAGCAGCCCGGGATGATCCTGAATGCATGCGTCGACGCGATGTTCACGATGCTGCCGCGGCCGCGCTCGAGCATGCCCTCCAGCGCCGCGCGGCAGCCGTGCCACACGCCGTCGAGATCGACCGCGAAGCAGCGCCGCCAGTCGTCGTCGGTCATCGTCAGCGGATCGGCGAACACGTTGATGCCCGCGTTGTTCACGAGCACGTCGAGCGGGCCGAACGTCGCTTCCGTCCGCGCGAGCGCCTCGCGCACCGCCTGCTGCTGCGCGACATCGGCCTGCAGCGGCAGCACGCGCGCGCCGTCGCATTCGTGTGCGATCGCGGCGGCCGTGTGCTGCGCCTGCGGGAAGTCGAGATCGACGAGCGCGACGGCCGCGCCTTCGCGCACGAACGCACGCGCGATCGCGGCGCCGATGCCGCGGCCCGCGCCCGTCACCATCGCGACCTTGCCCGCGAGGCGGCCCATCATGCGGCTCCGCCGCGCGCGACGCGCAAGCCGGCCTGGAACGCACGCGCATGCGCCGCGGTCGTGTCCGCCGACTGGCCGGGGCGGTACAGCGCCGAGCCGAGCCCGAAGCCGTTCGCGCTGGCGTCGAGGAACGGCTGCATGTTGTCCAGCGAAATGCCGCCGACCGGAATCAGCGGCACCGCGCGGTCGATCACCGCGCGCCAGGCCTTCACGACCGTCACGCCGAGCTGTTCGGCCGGGAACATCTTCAGCACGTCGGCGCCGTTCGTCAGCGCCGCGAACGCTTCGGTCGGCGTCGCGACGCCCGGCGCGCTCGCCAGCCCGCGCTCGCGGGCGCGGCGGATCACGGCCGCGTCGCTGTGCGGCATCACGATCAGCGCGCCGCCCGCGTCCTGCACGCGGTCGACGTACTCGGCGCGCAGCACGGTGCCCGCGCCGACGATCATGTCGTCGGGCAATGCCCGGCGCAGCGCCGCGATGCTGTCGAACGGATCGGGCGAGTTGAGCGGCACCTCGACGATCCGGAAGCCGGCTTCGTACAGCGCGCGGCCATGGTCGGCCGCTTCGGCGGGCGTGATGCCGCGCATGATCGCGATCAGCGGACACGCGTCGAACGCGCGCATCAAGGCGGCGTGGGGCGTGTACGGCGCGGGCAATGTCAGGTCGGACGGCATCGAGAATTCCTCTGCAAGCAGTTCATTGATCGGCGCAGACGGGCTCGCCGTCCGCGCGCACGAGCCCGGCGCGCGACGCGATCCGCCACAGGCCCAACTCGGTCGCATGCGCGGCGACACGCGCATGCGCATGGCCGAATACCCGGAGCGCATCGACGTAGCGCGAACACAAGCCGTCGTCGCCGATCAGCAGCAGCGGCTGGTCCGCGAGCGCGATGCCGCGCTCCGCGAGCATCGCGTCGAGCGCATTGAGCTCGTGACCGATCAGTAGGCCGGACAGGTAGTCGCCCTGCGCATCGGGCGCGAGCCGGTCGGTCAGCCCCAGCGTGCGCGTGCTGAAAATCGTCGCGAGCAGCCCCGTGTGCCGCGCGCCGCGTGCGACCGATACGCCGCGCACGAACGCGTCACGATCGGGGGACGCCCCCGTGCGCATCGTGCGGCCGAGGATCGTGTGATCGCGTAGCACCGCGAACAGCTCGCCCGTCATGAAGGTCTGGAAGCGCTCGATCAGTCCGTCCTTCACCCACGCCCATTTCGCATGCGTGCCCGGCAGGCCGATCAGTACCCCTGAACGATCGGCGCCAAGCGTGGGATCGCTCGCGAGCGCACCGACGATCTGCGTTTCTTCGCCGCGCATCACGTCGGGCAATTCGCCCGTCGCGATCACGCCCGGCACGATCGAGACCGTCGCGCCGCGCGCCGTCGTCACGGTGATGAGGCCCGCGACAAGCGCGTCGGCGCCGGCCGGCACCGCGACGTACGGCGCCTCGCGCCAGCCCTGCGCGCTGCCGACCATCCCGGCGGCAAGCACCGGCAGGCCGGGCGTACGGTCGAGCCAGTCGCCGCACGCTTCCTCGAACACCGCGTCGAACGCGCGCGCGCCCCCGCCCGGCACGTGCATCACGCCGGCCGGCCGGCTGCGCGTGTCGATCGGCACGCCGTGCGCGTCGTACAGATACGCGCGCAGCGACGTGGTGCCCCAGTCGAGCGCGATCAGCGACGGGGAGGCGGAACTGGCATCCGGAGCGGGCCGGGTCGAAGTCGTCATCGTTTGATCCTGCGGGTACCCTGCGGCGGGCTCCAGCCCAGTTCCGCGGAAATGGCTCGCGCTTCGCGCTGCACGAGCGGAATCAGTTCGTCCATGCGGTCGTGCGGCATGTACGGAATCGTGCTCGCGACCGACACCGCCGCGACGATCGCGCCCGACGCGTCGCGGATCGGCGCGGCCACGCAGCGGATCGACGCCTCGTTTTCCTCGAGATCGAACGTATAGCCGCCGGCCGCGTAGTGGGCCATGCGCTGCAGGAACGCGCTCGTCTCGGGCCGGTTGTCGGGCTTGAAGTTGACGCCGGCCAGCGCGCGCCGCGCGGCTTCGAACAGCGAGCGCCACAGGTCCGGATCGAGGTCGAGCATCATCGCCTTGCCGATGCCGGTCGACGCGAGCGGCATCCGGTGGCCGACGCGCGAGCGCATCTCGAGGCCGCGCGTACCGGGAATCTTGTCGATGTACAGCACGTCGTCGCCGTCGCGCACGCCGAGATGGATCGTGTCGAGCGTCGCTTCCGCGAGCGCCTCGAGATGCGGACGCGCCACCGCGGTGAGCGGCATCTGCTCGAGCGCGATCGTGCCGAGCTCGATCAGCTTCGGGCCGAGCAGGTAGCCGCCCTGCACCTGGCGCAGATAGCGCGCCTGCACGAGGCTGCTGACGAGCCGGTGCGTCGTGCTGCGCGTCGTGCCGAGCGCGGCGCCGATCGCGCGCATGTCGCGCGCGCCATTGGCGATCGCCTCGAGGATCGCGAGGCCGCGCAGCAATGTCTGCGTGCCGGCCTGCTGCGCGGCGAGGTCGAGCGGCGTGCTGGTCGCGCCGATGCTGTCGGTCAGCGACGTATCGGCCGGCATCGCGCGCCGGGCGTCGAGGGCAAGAGAGTCTGGCATCTTGGTCATGGGACGGGGCTTCTTCAACGGAATCGGTGAAGCCGCTCGCGCGGCGCCGGAACTGCGTCCGATGCGGCGGCGTGGCGGCGGTCGATGCACCGAGTAAAGCGCCCGGCGAACTTCATGGAAGGTGTCTCCGTGTGCGACGGGCGCCGCGCGATGCGTGGGTCCGAAGCTGTCGATGTGCTTCGGATTGTAGGAGCGCACGCACTCGTCTCCAATATTTGAATGCGTTGTCCAGATAATGAGAATACCGACGCGATTGGCCGCGGGTTCGACACGTCGGCCGCGCCATGCGCACGGGGGCGGAACCCGCCTGCCGCAGGTTCCGCCCCCGTTTGCTCGCCGCGTGCGGCGCTTACTGCTGGCTCGTGCTGCTGCGCGCCTGCATGTAGCGCTGTACGTCGGCGAACGACACGCGGCCGTTGCCGCTCGCGTCGATCTGCCGGAAGTGGTTCGCGACATAGCCGAGGCCGGCCGCGCGCGCCTGCGACTCGGTGATCGCCCCCGTGTTCTGCGTGTCGGCCGCGCTGAACTGCCGCGCGAGCTTGCGCACCACCTGCGCATGCAGCGCGGCGCCGGTCGTCTGCGTGCCGGCGGTCGCGTGGCGCGCGGCCGGCGGCACGTACGGATCGCCGAGCTGCGCCTGGCGCGCACGCGCCGGCGCGGCGGCGTCGCTCGCCTGCGCGAACGCGGAGAGGGATGCTGCGGCGCCGACGCATGCGAGCGCCGCGGCAACGACGATGAAACGATTCTTCATGTCAGGCTCCAGTCTGGAATGAGGTCGTCGACGGCCGGCGAGCGGCGCCGCGGAGGGCGCCTGTCGCCGGCCGGGCGCATCAGTGCGCGGCCGCGCTGTAGAAGGTCACGAGGTCGGCTTTCTCCTGCGGACGCGACGTATCGTCGAGATAGACCATGTGCCCGCCCTGATAGTCCTTGATCGTCAGGTTCGGTTGCGTGCCGAGCCGCGCGAGGTCGAGCTCGGTCTGGTAGAACGGCGTCGCGATGTCGTGATACCCGTTCAGCGACAGCACCTTCAGCTGCGGATTCAGCGTCAGCGCCGCGGCCAGGTCGGGGATCGTGTCGGGCATCGCGAGGCCGTCGTGCGTCCAGTCCCACGTGTTGATCGCATTGCTGCTTACCGAGTAGGCCGACTGCGCGGTGTACTTCAGCTCGTTCGGCAGGTAGCTGCCGATCGTGTCGGTGAACGGTTTCGTGATGAACGAGCTGGACGGATCGCCGTCGGCCGCGAGCGGGCTCGACACCGGCACGTTCACGCGTGCGTCGTAGCGGCCGATCAGCGTGCCCGGCACCAGCGACAGCTGGAAGCTGTTGTCGAAGAAGGTCGGGACCACGTTGAAGTCCGCATTCCACAACGCCTGCTTCACGCCGGTCGAATTCGCCATCGTCGTGACGAGATTCGGCGGCGGCGGCGTGTGGCTCGCGAGGTACGCGTTCACGGCCGGCGCGTAGCTGCCGGCCGTCAGCAGGCGCATCTGGTCCGCATACTGCGGCAGGTTCGACGGGTTCGGGTTGTCGAGCTGGTAATACGCGCCGACCGTGCCGTACGACGGCACGAAGCCCGCGCAGCTCACCGGGCTCGCGCCGTTGTTCGAGTTGCCGACATAGTCGCTCGCCATGTCGCAGTTCGTGTTGTAGTTCAGGATCGACGACTGCAGCACGATGCCGTCGAGCTTCACGCCGGCCGTCTCGAGCAGGTTCGCGAGCACGTCGGTGCGCGGCGTGCCGTACGACTCGCCGAACAGGTATTTCGGCGAAGCGCTGCGCTGGTTCACGCTCAGGTAGCGCGTCACGAAATCGCGGAACGCGCCGGCGTCCTGATCGACGCCCCAGAACGTCTGGTTCGTGTTCGGCGCGACCGCTTCGGAGAAGCCGGTGCCGATCGCATCGACGAACACGAGGTCGGTCGTGTCGAGCAGGGTTTCCTGGTTGTCGACGAACGGGAACGTCGACGTGTTCGCGTTCGGGTCGCCGGTCTGGATCCGGCGCGGGCCGAACGAGCCGAGGTGCAGCCACACCGAGGCCGAACCGGGGCCACCGTTGTACAGGAACGTGACGGGCCGCTTCGCCGCGGGCTGGTTGTCGGCCGTGTAGGCGACGTAGAAGAACGAGGCTTCGGGCGCGCCCGTCTGCGGATTGCGGGCGACGAGGTGGCCGGCGGTGGCCGTGTACCGGATCGTCTTGCCGTTCAGCGTGATCTGATGGTGCGTGACGGCGGCCTTCTCGACCGCGGCGGATGCGTCGAGCGACGCGTTCGCACTCGACGAATAACTGTTCGGATCGTTGTACGCGCGGTCGACCTGACCGGCAGGATCGGCTGAATTCGCGGCGCTCGCTGCAGACGACGACGTCACGTCGTCATTGCAGGCCGTCAGAATCAGCGAAGAACACACCACTCCCAACAACAGCTTCGCTTTGCTCGCTGGCATCGTTGCGTTCCTTCTTCTCGGATGTTTTTTGTGTCGAGCAGCCGGATAAGCCACCCCCCGCCTCGATTGCGGCCGATGAGCCGAGGCGCTGGCCAATATACGCGAGCCGATCAGCTTTGAAAAATTTGGAAATATTTCGCACGCAAGCGGTGCAGCGCACACCTTTCAGGAATGCTTCGATTCGTGAAACGTTTGCATTTCACGTCGCTTTCAGCGACTTTCGCGTTTACCCGCAGCGGCTAAAAATGCACGGATTTCGTGCGATGCCGGTCAACAAAATCGCGCGGTCGCCGGTATTGCTCAGCAAAGCGAAATAGACGGATTCGTCTAACGGATGTGACCCGAAATGGTCGCGACACGCATGCGCTGCAGCGCACCAATCGTGCCTCGACGGCGGAATGGACAATGCAGCAGCGCTGCCGCTCACTCCGATTGCGGCAACTCGGCCGCGCCCATCCGGCGCGCGATGACCGCCGCGCGCTGGGCCTGGTAGGCCGAGCCGCGATGCGCATCGAACCAGCGCGGCTTCGGCAGCATCACCGCGAGACGCGCCGACTGCCACGCGCCGAGCCGGCTCGCGGGAATCTTGTAGTAATAGCGTGCGGCCGCTTCGGCGCCGTACACGCCGCGCCCCCATTCGACCGAATTCAGGTAGATCTCGAAAATGCGCTCCTTGTCGAGCACCGTTTCGAGCATCCACGTGATGATCAGCTCCTGCCCCTTGCGGATGTAGCTCTTCTCGCGCGACAGGAACAGGTTGCGGGCGAGCTGCTGCGTGATCGTCGAACCGCCCGCGACGATCCTGCCGCGCGCCTTGTTCTTCTCCCACGCCTGCAGGATTGCGTCGACGTCGTAGCCGTTGTTGGTCGCGAAGGTCGAATCCTCGGACGCGATCAGCGCGCGCTTCAGGTTGCGCGAGATCTGGTCGTACGGCACCCACTGGTGCCGGATCTGCGCGGGCGGCGTGTCGCGCGACAGCCACCACGCGTCGGTGCGCATGAACGCGGTCGAGCCCGGGTTCACGAACAACCACAGCGCGATCTGCGCGAGATAGAACAGCTGCGTCGCGAGCCATGCGCCCGCGAACACCGAGCCCGCGTAGACGGCCCAGCGAGCGAGGCTCACCGTCCGCGTGCGCTGCGTGCCGCTCACCGCCACCACGTGCCGCGCTCCGTTCAGCTCGCCGCGAGCGCCTGGCGCAGCGCGGCCAGCACCGGTGCGCCGTCCGGCCGCACGCCGCGCCAGATGAAGAACGACTCGGCCGCCTGCTCGACGAGCATCCCGAGACCGTCGGCCGTGCGCGCGCCGAGCGATGCCGCGTGCTGCATGAACACGGTCGGCTGCGCGCCGTACATCATGTCGTACGCGAGCGTGCCGGCGCCGAACGCGGCTGCGTCGCATTCCGGCAGCGCGGCATCGAGGCTGCCGGCCGTCGCATTGATCACCACGTCGTAGGGCTCCGCCCGCACGACGCCGGGGCCACCGCCCGCGAGCGTGCAGCCCGCATCGTGCGCGGCCTGCATGAACTGACCGACGAGCGCTTCGGCCTTGCTCGCAGTGCGGTTGACGATTGCGATCGACAGCGGTGCGCGGTCGAGCAGCGGCAGCACGACGCCGCGCGCGGCGCCGCCCGCGCCGAGCAGCAGGATGCGCGCGCCGGCGAGCGACACGCCGAGATTCGCTTCGATGTCGCGCACGAGGCCGACGCCGTCGGTGTTGTCGCCGTGGATGCGGCCGTCGGCGTCGATGCGCAGCGTGTTCACCGCGCCTGCGGCCGCCGCGCGCGGCGACAGCGTGTCGGCGAGCGCATGCGCGTCGAGCTTGAACGGCACCGTCACATTCGCGCCGCGGCCGCCTTCGGCGACGAACGCGCGCACGGCCGCCTCGAAACCATCGACCGGCGCGAGCCGGTGCGTGTACTCGATCGGCTCGCCGGTCTGCGCGGCGAACTGCGCGTGGATGAACGGCGACTTGCTGTGCGCCACCGGGTTACCGAACACGACATAGCGGTCGGCGCCGCTCGTCGACGCAACTGCGTTCATGATGCGCGCCCCGTTTCGCCGTCGTTGCCGCTCGCGGCTTCGCCGCCCTCCGCCGTCGCGTCGCCCGATTCGGCCAGCGCTTCGGCCTCGGCTTGCGCCGATGCGTCTTCCGCGTCGACCAGCGTGTCGTCGCCGCCTTCGGCGTCATCCTCTTCGTCGGCCGCGTCGCCGCTCGTCACGGTCGGCGCGTCGAGCACGTTCAACAGGCGCACCGACGCCTCGATCGTCAGCTCGTCGAGCGACATCACGTCGAGCAGCACGCGCGTGCCGCGCGCATGCACGCCGAGGCCCGGCACGTGCAGCAGCAGCGGGATTTCCTCCAGGCGCACGAGATCGCCCTTCACGACGCTCGCGACGACCTGTTTCTTCTGCTCCTGCTTGAGCCAGCGCAGGCACCAGAAATATTCCATCCGGCGCTGGTAGTCGGCGTAGGCCGTGTACGTATCGTCGAAGCCCTGCACGACCGCGTAGAGATCGGCGTCCTTCGGCTTGAACGGCGCGGCGAGCTTCGCGGTGACGCCGTGCTGCACGCACGCGAGCAGTTGCCACTGGTTCACGAGGTCGACGTAGCGGCGCAGCGGCGACGTGCTCCACGCGTACTGCGCGACGCCGAGGCCTTCGTGCGGCGCGGCCGTCGTCTGCATCCGCGTGCGCTTCGGGCCCGGCGCGCCGAAGCCGCGCTGCGAGCGGTAGATGCCCGGCACCGTGTGGTCGTGCAGGAACGCGCCCCAGGTCGAGTTCGCGAGAATCGCGAGCTCCGACACGATCAGGTCGAGCGGCGAGCCGCGGCGGCGCGGCGTGATCGTCACGTGCTCGCCTTCGACGTAGAAGTTGTAATCGGTGTTGCGCTGCACCTCGCGCTTCAGCCCGTAGCCCGCGCGCGCGACCTGGCGCTTCTCGAACAGCGCCTGCGCGAGCGGCCACAGCACGGCGATGTCGTCCTTGTGCGGATAGTCGCCGGTGCCGGCCGCGAGCGTCTCTTCGGTGACCAGCTCGTCGAGCGTGTTGTGGCGCAGGTTGTTCTTCACGAACACGAGCTCGGCACGCGTCTCGTTCGCGACGATGTCCTGCGTCTCGCGGTTGACGATGATGTACAGCGACAGCGCCGGGCGGTAATCGCCCTCTTTCAGCGTGAACACGTCGACGACGTCGTCCGGCAGCATCGTGATCTTGTCGCCCGGCATGTAGACCGTCGACAGGCGCGCGCGCGCGATCGCGTCGACCGGATCGCCGCGCACGATGCCGAGCGCCGGCGCCGCGATGTGCACGCCGATCCGCACCCGGCCGTCGGACAGGTGCTCGACCGAGAACGCGTCGTCGATTTCGGTGGTCGTGACGTCGTCGATCGAGAACGCCTCGACGTTCGCGCGGGGCAGGTCGTCCGGCAGCGGGCCGACCGTGACGGGTGGAAAGCCCGTGCCATGCGGAAAGAATTCCGCGAGGAAGCGCGCTTCGTGCAGCGCGCGCGGCGACTCGATGCCGCCGCAGTCGAGCATCAGCCGCGCCGGCGACACGCCGCGCGCGCCGGCCGCCGCTTCCATCGCCTTGTATTCGATCGAATTCTTGTCCGGCCGCGTCAGCAGCCCGAGCACCTTGCCCGCGAACGCTTCCGGCAGCTTGCCGGCCTTCAGTTCCTCTTCATACTGCGCCTGCACCAGCGCCTGCTGGCGCTTGCGCTCGAGCGATGCGAGCGCCATCTTGAGCTGCTCTTCCGGCGCCCGCTGGTACTGGCCGCGCCCCTTGCGGCGGAAATAGACGGGCGAGCCGTGCAGCCGCAGCACCAGCGCCGCGCGCTCGACCGGGCCGTACGTCGCGCCGAAGTACTCGGCGGCCAGCGCCGTGTACGCGAACTCGTCGGCCGGCGCGCATTCCCACAGGAAGTCCAGATCGATCTGCTGCGCGGCCGTGTCGGCCTCCTGCATCAGTTCGCCCGCGGCCGGCTTGTCGAATTCGATCAGCACGTCTTTCGCGCGCACCTTCGCCCGCCGCCCGCCGGGCAACTCGACCTGAAATGCGTCGCCCTGGCGCGACAGCACGCTGCCCGCCTTGAAACTGCCCGATTCCTCGAAGAAAACGTTCACTCAGTACTCTCGTTCAGACTGCCGGGCGCCGCGTCAGCGGCGCCGCATGATGATGGGAATTCGATCGGCACGCGGCCGGTTTAAGACGTCTTTCCGTCGCAAAACGCGAGAACGTCGTCGACATAGTCGGCAAATTCGCTGATCCCGTGATCGCTGCCGTCGATCACGCGAGTTTTCGCGCGCGGGTAGTGGGCGAGCATCTCGCGGTAATCGAGCACTTCGTCGCCGGTCGCCGCGAACAGATAGTAGCGGTCGGCGCGCGTGATCGCCGGCACGCGCAGCGCGTCGAGTTCGTGCAGGTGACGGCGCTCGACGACAATCGTGCCGCCGCCGTGCCACAGCGACTGTTCGCCCAGATACTGTTCGAGATCGCGCTGCGGCACGATGGCCGGATTCAGCAGCACGGCCTTCCAGCCATGCTTTTCGGCGAGCCACGTCGCGTAATAACCGCCGAGCGAGCTGCCGATCACGGTGACGTCGCGTGCGCCCGCGACCTCGGCTTCCGCGACGGCGATCGCCTCGAGCGGCGATACCGACAGCGACGGGCACCGCCACTCGCCGGTGCGGCCGAGTTCGGCCATGCGCGCGGCGAGCAGTCGCGACTTCTGCGATTCCGGCGACGACCGGAAGCCGTGCAGATACAGGATCACGGGCGGCTCCCGAGCGCATCGAGCAGCTTCTGGTGCACGCCGCCGAAGCCGCCGTTGCTCATCACGAGCACGTGATCGCCCGGACGCGCGGCCTCGACCACCGCCTTCACCAGCAGATGCAGATCGTCGAAGGCGCGTGCGCGGTCGCCGAGCGGCGCGAGCGCTTCGGCGAGATTCCAGCCGAGCGCATCGCGCCCGGTCGGCGCGCCGTAGCCGAACACGAGATCGGCATCGGCGAGGCTCGCCGGCAACTGCGACTTCATCACGCCGAGCTTCATCGTGTTCGAGCGCGGCTCGAGCACGGCGAGGATGCGGGCATTCTGGCGGCCGATGCGCGCACGAAGGCCGGCGATCGTGGTGTCGATCGCGGTCGGATGGTGCGCGAAGTCGTCATAGACGGTCACGCCGTCCACGCTGCCGCGCACTTCCATGCGGCGCTTCACGTTGCGGAACGAGGCGAGCGATTCGGCCGCCTGCGCTGGCGGCACGCCGACGTGGCGCGCGGCGGCGATCGCCGCGAGCGCGTTCATCCGGTTGTGGTCGCCCTGCACCTGCCATGCGACTTCGCCGACGCGCCCGGCATGCGAATACACCGCGAAGCGTTCGTCGACCGGCACGCCGTCCTCGGCCGGCAGCGCCTGCCAGCCGCCGTCGACGCCGAAGCGTTCGACCTCGCTCCAGCAGCCGCGCGCCAGCACGCGCTCGAGCGCGTCCGAGCGGCCGTTCGTGACGATCCGCCCGACGCCGGGCACGGTGCGCACCAGATGATGGAATTGCGTTTCGATCGCGGCAAGATCGGGGAAGATGTCGGCGTGATCGAATTCGAGGTTGTTCAGCACCGCGGTGCGCGGCCGGTAGTGCACGAACTTCGAGCGCTTGTCGAAGAATGCCGTGTCGTACTCGTCGGCCTCGATCACGAAGAAGCTCGAATCGGTGAGCCGCGCGGACACGCCGAAGTTCAGCGGCACGCCGCCGATCAGGAAGCCCGGATTGAGACCTGCGTCTTCCAGCAGCCACGCGAGCATCGACGATGTGGTCGTCTTGCCGTGCGTGCCCGCGACCGCGAGCACCCATTTGCCGGCCAGCACGTGCTCGCCGAGCCACTGCGGGCCCGACACGTAAGGCAGGCCGCGATCGAGAATCGCCTCCATCAGCGGATTGCCGCGCGTGACGACGTTGCCGATCACGAACAGGTCCGGCTTCAGGTCGACCTGCTCGGCGCCGTAGCCCTCGATCAGCGTGATGCCCTGCGCCTCGAGCTGCGTGCTCATCGGCGGATAGACGCCCGCGTCGCAACCCGTCACCGTGTGGCCCGCCTCGCGTGCGAGTACGGCGAGACCGCCCATGAAGGTGCCGCAGATGCCAAGAATGTGGATGTGCATAGAGGAATGCTTTCGCGCCGCCGGGCGCCGTCGATTCGGAAAGGATGCGTGTGTGTCGCGCCGGACGGGCCGTGCGGCCGGCGTCCGGCCCACGACTTTGCCGCGACACAAAGAACACTATTGTAACTGACGGCCTGCGATGCCCGGCGGCCCGAACGATGCGCGCGAACGGCGTCGGCACCGTCGGGCGGCGGGCCGCCGCACCCGTGCTCGGGCGCCGCGACGATCGAGTATGATTGCCGGATCATGTCTCGCAAACCTCTTGTCGACCCGCGGCGCGTCCGCGAGGAAATCGCCCAGTCCGCCGCCCGCCTGATCGCGGAGGACGGCCTGGACTACGCCGGCGCGAAACGCAAGGCCGCGCGCCAGTTGCTGGGCGATTCGCGCGTTGCCGGCGAATGGCTGCCGGATAACGACCAGATCGAGGAAGAACTGCGCGAGTATCTGTCGCTGTTCCAGAGTGACACGCAGCCGGACGAACTGCGCCGCCTGCGCGAGATCGCGCTCGACTGGATGCGCCGGCTCGCCGAGTTCCATCCTTATGTGACGGGCGCCGTGCTGAACGGCACCGCGAACGCGCATTCGGATATCCATTTGCAGGCATTCACCGACAACCCGAAGGACGTCGCGATCTACCTGCTGAACCAGAACGTCCAGTACGACGTATCCGAGACGCGGCATTTCGCGGGCCGCGGCGACGTCGAGACGCTCAGTTTCCTGTGGCGCCCGCGGCGCGACGTGGACGCGATCGGCATCCATCTCGCGCTGTATGCGAGCGACGACCTGCGCGGCGCGGTGAAGGCCGACGCGCGCGGCCGCGTTGCCCGCGCGGACGCCGCCGCACTGCGCGCGCTCGTCGAGGCAGGCCAGGCCCCTTCCGAACCGGAATGATTCAACGTTGACGTCCTCCTCCGCCCAAAAGGCAGAGGATTCCCACACCTGGCGATGCACGTCCGCATCGGAGAATGTTCAGCGCAGCGTTGGTATCTCGATCATGCTCGACACCACAGTCACTGCAGACCCACTCCCTTATTCTCAGTCCCGCGATACCTTTCGGCCGCGTCGTGCTGTCTTTCGACCCGCACGCCGAGCAGAACTGGGTCGAACCGCTTTCGTCGACTTCCTCGAACAGGGCCCCGTGCGCGATCGCTTTGTAGCGGAGCTTGTTTCGGAAGGACGACCAGGATGCGTCGTAGACGCTCTTCGCCATCCTGGTTCTGGCGAGTTTGACGGCAGATACGTTGCCAACCGCGATGTAATCGAAGCGCCGCACCAGATCGAGCGCGAGCTTATGCTGGAAATCGACACGGGCATTTGCCATCTTGGCGTGCAACTTCGCGCTATGCCGCTTGTGCTTTCGCGCCCGTTGCGCTTTCGCCAGCTTTTCCGCCGCTCGTCGACCGAACGGGTCATTGGGCAGCTTCTCGCCGGTCGAAAGTGTGGCGAAGGTGATCCTAACCCGTGGAAGAAGCTGCCTGTCAACCCCACTCCTTTCCTTCCCGCCATCAATGGCGGGGTTTCTCGGAGCAAATTCTGATGATGAAACGCATGTTGGCGCTCGCGGTGGTCGCGGCCGCCGCCGTCGCCGGCGGGATTGCCGCCGGCCACTGGTTCCGCGGCACGGCCGACGACGGCGTCGCCGTCGCGGCGCCGGCCGCCCACGGCAACCCGGTCGACCAGCTGTGGGCGTCGTCGCTCACCGGCGTCGACGGCAAGCCGGCCACGCTGGCCGCCTTCAAGGGCCAGAAAGTCGTCGTCAACTTCTGGGCGTCGTGGTGCGGCCCGTGCGTCGAGGAGATGCCCGAGCTCGTCGCGCTGTCGCATCAGTACAAGCAGAAAGGCATCCGTTTCGTCGGGATCGGCGTCGATTCCGAGCAGAACGTGAAGAACTTCC
Organism: Burkholderia sp. E168m22; assembly: GCF_001319805.1. Taxonomy (NCBI): domain Bacteria; kingdom Pseudomonadati; phylum Pseudomonadota; class Betaproteobacteria; order Burkholderiales; family Burkholderiaceae; genus Burkholderia; species Burkholderia sp. E168m22. Next base: position 27,701 of record NZ_BBSK01000003.1, on the reverse strand, counting down.
TGCAGAAGGTGAAGGTCGACTATCCGGTCTTCATCAGCGGCTATGCGGGCGCCGATCTGGCCCGTAATTTCGGAAATACCGCCGGCGCGCTGCCGTTTACCGTCGTCATCGACGAAACCGGCAAGATCCGTGAGACAAAATTAGGACAAATCCAACCGGCCGAGCTGAAAAAGACGCTCGACGCGCTGTAATCGGCCTGAACGGCAGCCTGCGCGTTCGCGGCGATTTGCAGGTCGATCGCCGCAATTTCGCGTGAATTCGCCGATACTTTGCATCCGCACCGGTAATTCTTGCAGGTCCGGCGCACGTGGCCGTTCGGCAAAACTAGACAAATTTCTCTAAATAGCGCTAAAGTTCGCGCAATTCCGCAGAAATAGAAGCGACCATGACACGATTGCTGGTGCTGCACGGCCCCAACCTGAACCTTCTCGGCACCCGGGAACCGGAGGTGTACGGCCGCGTCACGCTCGCGCAGATCGATCAGGCGCTTGCCGCGCGCGCCCGGGAAACCGGCGCCGACCTGTCGTCGTTCCAGAGCAACCATGAAGGCGCGCTGGTCGACCGCATCCAGGCCGCGCGGGAGGAACAGACCGATTTCATCCTGATCAATCCGGCCGCGTATACGCATACGAGCGTTGCGATCCGGGACGCGATCGCCGGCGTTGGCATCCCGTTCGTCGAGGTTCACCTGTCGAACGTGCATCGCCGCGAAGCGTTCAGGCACCACTCCTACTTTTCCGACCAGGCCGAAGGCGTGATTTGCGGGCTCGGCTGGAAAGGTTATCTGTACGCGCTCGAGTACGCGCTGGACAAGCTGCAAGGCGCGTCGCGCGGCTGATTTCGCGATCTAGATTCAGCGCCGGCCCCTAACCGGCGCTTTCACGTATTGAAAGGGGAATTCCCGATGGATCTTCGTAAGCTGAAAACTCTGATCGACCTCGTTTCCGAATCCGGCATCTCCGAGCTGGAAGTGACGGAAGGCGAAGGCAAGGTGCGCATCGTCAAGAACGCGCCGCCGGTCTACGTGCAGCCGACGGCTGGGTATGCCCCGCAAGTCAGCGCGCCGGCGCCGTCGGCCGCGCTGCCCACCGACGGCGCCGCCGCACCGGCCGCCGGCGCCGCAGCCGCGCCGGCCGCTCCGCAGGGCCACGTCGTGACGTCGCCGATGGTCGGCACGTTCTATCGCGCGCCGTCGCCGGGCGCCGACCCGTTCGTGCAGGCCGGCGATACGGTCAAGGAAGGCCAGACGATCTGCATCATCGAAGCGATGAAGCTGCTCAACGAGATCGAGTCGGACAAGGCCGGCGTGATCAAGGAAATCCTCGTCGAGAACGGCCAGGCCGTCGAATACGGCCAGCCGCTTTTCGTGATCGGCTAAGCCCGCCGCGCGGCCCTGCCGGCCGCGCGCCGCCGAGATGCTCGCCAGGCGCCGTTCGCGCGCCCCTCGAAGAGACGAATACTCGCTATGTTTGAAAAAATCCTCATTGCCAACCGCGGTGAAATCGCGCTGCGCATCCAGCGCGCGTGCCGCGAACTCGGCGTCAAGACGGTGGTCGTCTACTCGGAAGCCGACAAGGAAGCCAAGTACGTGCGCCTCGCGGACGAAGCCGTCTGTATCGGCCCGGCCCCGTCGAACCTGAGCTACCTGAACATGCCGGCGCTGATCAGCGCCGCGGAAGTCACCGATGCCGAGGCGATCCACCCCGGCTACGGCTTCCTGTCCGAGAACGCCGATTTCGCGGAGCGCGTCGAGCAATCGGGCTTCACGTTCATCGGCCCGCGCCCGGAAACGATCCGCATGATGGGTGACAAGGTCACCGCGAAGCAGACGATGATCAAGACCGGCGTGCCGTGCGTGCCGGGCTCGGAAGGCGCGTTGCCGGACGATCCGAAGGAGATCGTCAAGATTGCGCGCACGATCGGCTATCCGGTCATCATCAAGGCGGCAGGTGGCGGCGGCGGGCGCGGGATGCGCGTCGTGCACACCGAGGCCGCGCTCGTCAACGCGGTCAACATGACCCGCGAGGAAGCCGGCCGTGCGTTCGGCAACCCGCAGGTGTACATGGAGAAGTTCCTCGAGAACCCGCGCCACATCGAGATCCAGGTGCTGTCGGACGCGTACAAGAACGCGATCTGGCTCGGCGAGCGCGACTGCTCGATGCAGCGCCGTCACCAGAAGGTGATCGAGGAAGCGCCGGCGCCCGGCATTCCGCGTCGCCTGATCGACCGCATCGGCGACCGCTGCGCGGACGCATGCAAGAAGATGGGCTACCTCGGCGCGGGCACGTTCGAATTCCTGTACGAGAACGGCGAGTTCTACTTCATCGAGATGAACACGCGCGTGCAGGTCGAGCACCCGGTATCGGAGCTGATCACGGGCGTCGACATCGTGCAGGAACAGATCCGCATCGCGGCCGGCGAAAAGCTCACGCTGCGCCAGCGCGACATCCAGTTCCGCGGACATGCGATCGAATGCCGGATCAACGCCGAAGATCCGTTCAAGTTCACGCCGTCGCCGGGCCGGATCACGTCGTGGCATACGCCGGGCGGCCCCGGCGTGCGCGTCGATTCGCACGCCTACAATGGCTATTTCGTGCCGCCGAACTATGATTCGATGATCGGCAAGCTGATCACCTACGGCGCGACGCGCGAGCAGGCAATCAGCCGGATGCGCATCGCACTGTCGGAAATGGTCGTCGAAGGCATCCAGACCAACATCCCGCTGCACCGCGAGCTGATGATCGACGCGAAGTTCGTCGAAGGCGGCACCAGCATCCACTACCTCGAAAACCGGCTCGCGCAGAAGCAGCAGGTCGCACCGGAAGAAGCGTAAGCATGAGTTATCGCGAACTCGTCGTCGAACTGGCCCGCGAGCATGCGGAGGCCCTGTCCGACGCGCTGCTCGATCTCGGCGCGCTGTCGGTGTCCGTCGAGGATGCCGACGCCGACACGCCCGACGAACAGCCGCTCTTCGGCGAGCCGGGCCTCGTGCCCGATCGCACCGCGTGGCAGCACTCGCGCGTGGTCGCGCTGCTGTCGGCCGACCATGAACCGGCCGTGCTGCTCGCGGCGGCTGCGAACGAGATCGGCCTCGCCGAGACGCCGAAATTCGTCGTGCGTGAAGTCGAGGAGCAGGACTGGGTGCGGCTCACGCAGTCGCAGTTCGAGCCGATCCCGATCGGCGAGCGGATCTGGGTCGTGCCGTCGTGGCACGATGCGCCCGATCCCGATGCGCTCGTCCTCGAGCTCGACCCCGGCCTCGCGTTCGGCACCGGCAGCCACCCCACCACCCGTCTGTGCATGGAGTGGCTCGAGCAGTCGGTGAAGCCCGGCCAGTCGGTGCTCGACTACGGCTGCGGCTCGGGCATTCTCGCGATCCTCGCGAAGAAATGCGGGGCGAACCCCGTGATCGGCATCGACATCGATCCGCAGGCGGTCGAATCGGCGCGCCAGAACAGCGAACGCAATCGGGCGGAAGTCACGTACGGGCTGCCCGATGCGTGCCCGGACGGCGAATTCGACATCGTCGTCGCGAACATCCTGTCGAACCCGCTGAAGCTGATGGCATCGATGCTCGCGTCGAAGGTCAAGCCGGGCGGGCGCATCGCGCTGTCGGGCGTGCTCGCTCGTCAGGCGGACGAAGTGGCGGCCGTTTATGCACGCTACGTCGACATCTCGGTCTGGCGCGAACACGAAGGTTGGGTATGCCTTGCCGGAACCCGCCGCGAAAGCCATTAGAATAGCGCTGTCCTTCACTCTGGCCAGCAGGCCGCCCGGCTCGACATGCTTCTTGCGACGCGCTGCCCTCATTGCGAAACCGTCTTCCGGCTGCAGCAGGAACAGCTCTCGCTGCATCAGGGGCTCGTGCGCTGCGGGCATTGCCACGAAGTCTTCAACGCCGCCGAATCGCTCGTTCCCGAGTACGCGCAGCAGCCCGAACCGGCATTGACCGAACCGGCTGCCGCGCCGGATAGCAGCGACACGCACCAGCAGGCCGCACCGGCCCGGTTGTTCGCCACCGACACGCCGCCCGAATTGCCGACCGGCACCGATTACAAGCCGGAAGGCTGGGACATGTGGGCGCCGTGGCTCGACGCCGGCGTCGATCCGTCGCTGCAGCACAGCGTCGAGACCGTGCGCACCGAGCCGCTGATACCGCTCGCGCTCCCGTCCACGGAAGCCGGCGTCGTTCATCTGTCGGGTACGCCCGCGCCGTTCGCGTCCTCTCCGGCCGAACTCGATTCGTCGACTGCCGTCGAGCAACCGGCGGAACTACATTCGCCGCAGGCGCAACACGCACCGCACGAAACCGAAGAAACCGCGCCGTCGCCCGCGCCGCTCGAGCGCGACCCGCGCGAGCCTCGCTTCGTCGCCCACCTTCCGTCGGAAACCGAAACCGCCGCCGAGCCGGCCGAACCCGTCGTCCCCACGCACTTCGCCGCGCCGGACGACGAACGCGCGCCGCGCGAACCGCGTTTTGCGTTCACGCCCGCACCGGCCGTCACCGAAGCCGAAACCGCATCGGAACCCGGCACCTTCGCCCGACACGACACGGCCCCGCCCGCAGCGGCAGCCGATGAACCGGTCGCGCAACCGGCCGTCCCGCCGGTCGTCCAACCGGCCGTCCCATTCCCCGCCGCACTGTCCGACGACGATCGTCCGCACTTCGCCGTCACGCGCGAGACACGCGCGCCGCAGCGACGCGGGATGCTCGGCGGCTTTTTCGGCGGTCTCGTCGCGGCCGCGCTGGTCGGATTGCTCGCCGCGCAACTGGCGTGGTGGCAACGCGAAACGCTGATGATCTACTGGCCCGTCACGCAAGGCTGGTTCCGGCAGGCCTGCGCGCCGCTCGGCTGCACGGTCACGCCGCCGCGCGCGATCGACGGGCTGCGGCTCGACGCGACCGACCTGCGCCAGCTCGATGGCCCGCGCGAGCTCGAACTGAAGGTGCCGCTGACGAACCGCTACCGCGTCGCGCTCGCGTATCCGTCGGTCGAACTCACGCTGCTCGACGACACCAATCACGTCACCGTGCGCCGCGTGCTCGCGCCGCGCGATTACGTACGCCCGGGCACGCCGATCGACGCCGGGCTGCCGCCCGGCACGACGCAGACGATGGTGGTCCGCCTCGAAACGAACGGCACGCCCGCCTCGAATTTCCGCGTCCAGATCTTCTATCCGTGACGCGTCGCGGCGCGCTTGCGCGCCCGTCTCAACCCGCGCGCCCGAGCGGCGCGCTATTTCGGAGCACGAACATGAGCAAAGTTACGCTGGGTGGCAACCCGATCGATCTCGCCGGCACGTTCCCGGCCGTCGGCGCGCAAGCCGCCGATTTCAAGCTGGTCGGCAAGGACCTCGCCGACCTGTCGCTCGCCAGCTTCGCCGGCAAGCGCAAGGTGCTGAACATCGTGCCGAGCCTCGACACGCCGACCTGCGCGACGTCGACCCGCAAGTTCAACGAAGCCGCGTCGTCGCTCGACAACACGGTGGTGATCGTCGTGTCCGCCGACCTGCCGTTCGCCGCCACGCGCTTCTGCACGACCGAAGGCCTCGCGAACGTCGTGACGGCATCGACGTTCCGCACCGGCCGCGCGTTCGCGAACGCGTACGGCGTCGACGTGACGAGCGGCCCGCTGAACGGCCTGACCGCCCGCGCGGTGGTCGTGCTCGACGCGCAGGACAAGGTGATCCACGCGGAACTCGTCGGCGAAATCAAGGACGAGCCGAACTACGATGCAGCGCTCGCCGCGCTGAAGTAAGCTTTCTTCCGCTTTCCCCTGCCGCGCCGCGCCCTTCGCGCGGCGTCGTCGCGCAGGGCCCCTCATTTCTACAGGAACGCACACCTTGGCTACGCTGATTTGCGGCTCGATCGCCTACGACTCCATCATGACCTTCGAAGGGCGGTTCCGCGAGCACATCCTGCCCGACCAGGTGCACCTCATCAACCTGAGCTTCCTCGTGCCGACGATGCGCCGCGAATTCGGCGGCTGCGCGGGCAACATCGGGTACGCGCTGCATCTGCTCGGCGGCGACGCGCGCATCATGGGCACGATGGGCGCGCTGGATGCGCAGCCGTATCTCGACCGGCTCGACCAGCTCGGCCTGCGCCGCGACCACGTTCGCGTGCTGCCCGATACGTACACCGCGCAGGCGATGATCACGACCGATCTCGACAACAACCAGATCGCGGCGTTCCACCCGGGCGCGATGATGCAGTCGCACCTGAACCACGCGGGCGACGCGCCGGACATCAAGCTCGCGATCGTCGGCCCGGACGGCTTCGACGGGATGGTGCAGCACGTGGAAGAGCTCGCCAAGGCCGGTGTGCCGTTCGTGTTCGATCCGGGCCAGGGTCTGCCGCTGTTCGACGGTGCGACGCTGCGCCGCAGCATTGAACTTGCGACCTACGTAGCGGTCAACGACTACGAGGCCAAGCTGGTGAGCGACAAGACGGGATGGTCCGAAGATGAAATCGCCAGCCGGGTCGACGCCCTCGTCATCACGCGTGGCGAGCACGGCGCGATCATCCGCCACAAGCAGGGCGCGGAGCAGATTCCGGTCGTGCCGGCCGAGCGTATCGCCGATCCGACCGGCTGCGGCGACGCCTTCCGGGGCGGCCTGCTGTACGGCATCGAGCATGGGCTCGACTGGGCAACCACCGGCCGCCTCGCGAGCCTGATGGGCTCGCTCAAGATCGCCCATCAAGGGCCCCAGACTTACGTACTGACGCGCGCCGAAATCGACGCACGCTTCGAGACTGCATTCGGTTACAGTCTCAAATGAATATTGTGGGAGAGCAAAGATGTTGACGAAAAAAACCCTCACGCTCGCGGCCATGCTGACGGCCACGCTGACCCTCGCCGGCTGCTTCACGGCACCCGGTTCGGCGGATGTCTATAGCGTCGGCCAGGCGCAGCGCGAACAGACGGTCCGCATGGGCACGGTCGAAAGCGTGCGTGCGGTGCGCATCCAGTCCGACGGCGGCGGCAGCGCGATCGGCACGCTCGGCGGCGGCGCACTCGGCGCGGTCGCGGGCAGCGCGATCGGCGGCGGCAAAGGCTCGATCCTGACGGCGATTGCCGGCGGCCTCGTCGGTGCGGTCGCGGGTAACGCGGTCGGCGAAAACCTCAGCACGGCGAACGGTGTCGAAATCACCGTGCGCCTCGACAACGGCGATCTGCGCTCGATCACGCAGGCGGCCAGCGGCGAAGCGTTCCGCGCCGGCGAGCGGGTGCGCCTGCTGTCGAGCGGCGGCGTCACGCGCGTCACGCACTAACCGATATCCTCAGCACGCGGCGCAAGCCGCGGTCGAACGCATGTGCGAAGCCGCACATGCGTTTTTTTTCGTCCACGCTCGGGTCGGCGAGCTGATCGGCGCCCCATCGACGACGCGTGCGGACGAAAAAAATCCCGCCACCTGAGCCAGATGGCGGGACTGATTGAGTAGCGCTACTCAACCCACGGACACCACGTGAGTGTCCGGGTGATGCTGCTCAGCCGCGATTACGGACGGCTGCCGGTCGGGAACGGCCATGCTGCTGCCGGGTTGAGCGCGGTCTTCACGCCCGATGCCGGCGCAACCGATGCGGTCGACGCGGTCGTTGCCGGCGCAGCCTTCTTCACGACGGCCTTCTTCGGAGCAGCAGCCTTCTTCGCCGGTGCGGCAGCCTTCTTCGCAGGGGCAGCCTTCTTGGCGGGCGCGGCCTTCTTCGCAGCGGCCTTCTTCGCAGGCGCGGCCTTCTTCGCAGCAGCCTTCTTCGCCGGCGCAGCCTTCTTGGCAGCAGCCTTCTTCGCCGGTGCGGCCTTCTTCGCAGCAACCTTCTTCACTGCGACTTTCTTGGCTGCAACCTTCTTCGCGGCGGCCTTCTTAGCCGGTGCTGCCTTCTTTGCAGCAACCTTCTTCACCGCGACTTTCTTCGCTGCGACCTTCTTGGCTGCAACCTTCTTCGTTGCGACCTTCTTGGCTGCGACCTTCTTTGCAGCGGCCTTCTTCGCCGGTGCTGCCTTCTTGGCTGCAACCTTCTTCACCGCGACCTTCTTCGCAGCAACCTTCTTCACCGCGGCCTTCTTCGCCGGAGCGGCAGCCTTCTTCGCAACGGTCTTCTTGGCAGCAACCTTCTTAGCAGCCGGTTTCTTCTTGGCAGTAGCCATGTTGTTCTCCTTCAGGTTCAGATGAGAGTCAGTTCAAACTACACCCTTCGTCAAAACCCGCTTCCCGCGGACGCTGTTCAGGACGTGCGCTTCGAAGCGGGCTATTCATCGGCGTACGCAGATACCGCGCGCTTACGCTAATGAATACGGTATGGCGCGCGTGACCACTCGGCCTCGCGCGCCAAATCAAGTCGGTAGCCGGCGCACCTCGCGCCGCTACCCCTAATCGCTTGATCAAGCGGACCGCCACACGGCCGTCCGCTTTTTCCGGAGGGAAGTTTGCCCATCCCACTGAAGGGTTCGCAAAGTGCCTGTCGTATCGTTGGGCCGTTAAGGCACCGGGCATGCTTTGCATCAGGCGTTCTTGCTCCTAAACCTTGGGCCAGGGCCGAGAGGCCACCGGCTGCTCCATCATGTAACGGGTTCGCTGCTGCGGGTTATTCCCAGGACAGCGCGCCCCCCGTCTGATACTCGATCACACGCGTCTCGAAGAAGTTGCGCTCCTTCTTCAGGTCGATCATCTCGCTCATCCACGGGAACGGGTTTTCCTCGTTCGGATACAGCGGGTCGAGGCCGATCTGCTGGCAACGGCGGTTGCTGATGAAGCGCAGATAGCTCTTGAACATCGACGCGTTCAAACCCAGCACGCCGCGCGGCATCGTGTCCTCGGCGTAGCGGTATTCGAGTTCGACAGCCTGCTTGAACAGCTCGCGGATCTCGGCGCGGAATTCGGCGGTCCAGAGATGCGGGTTCTCGAGCTTGATCTGGTTGATCAGGTCGATGCCGAAGTTGCAGTGCATCGACTCGTCGCGCAGGATGTACTGATATTGCTCTGCAGCACCCGTCATCTTGTTCTGGCGGCCAAGTGCGAGGATCTGCGTAAACCCGACATAGAAGAACAGGCCTTCCATGATGCAGGCGAACACGATCAGCGACTTCAGCAGCTTCTGATCCGCTTCGAGCGTGCCGGTCTTGAAGGCCGGGTCCGTCAGGGTATGAATGAACGGGATCAGGAATTCGTCCTTCGCGCGGATCGACGTGACCTCGTGGTACGCGTTGAAGATCTCGCCTTCGTCGAGACCGAGCGATTCGACGATGTATTGGTACGCGTGCGTGTGGATCGCTTCCTCGAACGCCTGGCGCAGCAGGAACTGCCGGCACTCGGGCGCCGTGATGTGGCGGTACGTGCCGAGCACGATGTTGTTCGCCGCGAGCGAATCGGCCGTCACGAAGAAGCCGAGGTTGCGCTTCACGATGCGGCGCTCGTCCTCGGTCAGACCGTTCGGGTCCTTCCACAGTGCGATGTCGCGGGACATGTTGATTTCCTGCGGCATCCAGTGGTTCGCGCAACCGGCCAGATACTTTTCCCACGCCCACTTGTACTTGAACGGCACCAGCTGATTGACGTCAGTCTGGCCGTTGATGATGCGCTTGTCGGCGACATTGACCCGCGCTTCCGTACCGCCGGCGGGAACAGCCGATGCTTGCGGCGGCACCGCGAGATCGCCTTCGAAAATGTCACGGACCTGATGGGCGGCAGGCGTTGCAGCCTGCATTCCGACAGCCATCCCGGCGGAGGTGCGCATCGCGTTTTGCTGCGCTCCGCTCGCGGGGGTTACGGCAGTCTTCTCGTCATCCCAGTTGAGCATAAATTCTCACCATCAATTTAGAACGGTTTGTACCATCTTTTCCTGAGCGATAAAAGGGTTCGCTCACGAAAAATCCTTTTTTCGATTCGCGTTGCGACCTCGATACAACACTTTGAGCAACGCATCGTCGTTCATGCAGCGCGCGATGTGAGTCGCGCTTGTATCGCGAGGTGCGCTCGACGCATCGAACGCTGATCGAAACGCGACGTCGTCGGGGATGTTTCGATCGCTTGTCATTGCCTGCAACGCAGGTGTCGCGTTACAGATTCCTTATCATTTTTTTAGTTGAGAGCGGCGCACACTTCAACCTCGATCGGTCGTCGTGTGCGCCGCCCGAGCCTGCTTCTCAGGTCAGGCGCACTGCGTTACTGGCACGCTTCGCACTCGTCGAAGCCGGGGTCGCCCGGACGCATCGTGCACACCGGGCCGTCTGCTTCGACCGGCGCGAGCGCCGCTGCAGCGTTGACCGCGCCCGACGACGCAGCGCCGCCTGCCGCACCGAAGCCGCCCGCCGCGCCTTGCGCGCCGCCGCTGCTCGAGCCGCCGCTGCCTGCACCGCCCGTCGGCACTGCGTTCAGCGCGCCGTGTGCGACCGTCGACTTCTCGACGTGCGTCGCCGCCATCGTGCGGAGGTAGTAGGTCGTCTTCAGGCCGCGCAGCCATGCGAGCTTGTAGACCTCGTCGAGCTTCTTGCCCGATGCGCCGCCCATGTAGATGTTCAGCGACTGCGCCTGGTCGATCCACTTCTGGCGACGCGATGCCGCTTCGACCAGCCACGTCGGGTCGACCTCGAACGCGGTCGCGTAGATCGCGCGCAGGTCGGCCGGGATGCGGTCGATGCGCGACAGCATGCCGTCGAAGTACTTCAGGTCGGCGACCATCACTTCGTCCCACAGGCCGCGTTCCTTCAGGTCGCGAACGAGATACTCGTTCACCACCGTGAATTCGCCCGACAGGTTCGACTTCACGTACAGGTTCTGGAAGGTCGGCTCGATACAGGCCGACACGCCGATGATGTTCGAGATCGTCGCCGTCGGCGCGATCGCGACGCAGTTCGAGTTGCGCATGCCGTGCGTGGCGATCCGCGCACGCAGCGCCGTCCAGTCGAGTGATTCCGACGTGTCGACCTCGACGTAGCCGCCGCGCGCTTCGGCCAGCAGCTTCAGCGTGTCCTGCGGGAGGATGCCGCGATCCCACAGCGAGCCGCGGTAGCTCGAGTAGCGGCCGCGTTCTTCGGCCAGTTCGGTCGACGCGTGGTACGCGTAGTAGCAGACGGCTTCCATCGAACGATCGGCGAACTCGACTGCCTCTTGCGACGCGTACGGCGTACGCAGCAGGTGCAGGCAGTCCTGGAAGCCCATGATGCCCATCCCGACCGGGCGGTGCTTCAGGTTCGAGTTACGCGCCTTCGGCACCGCGTAGTAGTTGATGTCGATCACGTTGTCGAGCATGCGCATCGCGACGCTGATCGTGCGCTTCAGCTTGTCGTGGTCGAGCGCGTAGCTGCCGTCGGCCTGCTTCACCAGGTGGGCGACGAGGTTCACCGAGCCGAGGTTGCACACCGCGATTTCGGTGTCGCTCGTGTTCAGCGTGATTTCCGTGCACAGGTTCGACGAGTGGACGACGCCGACGTGCTGCTGCGGCGAGCGCACGTTGCACGGATCCTTGAACGTGATCCACGGGTGGCCCGTCTCGAACAGCATGCCGAGCATCTTGCGCCACAGTTGCGCCGCCGGGATCTTCTTGAACAGCTTGATCTCGCCGCGCGCGACCTTGTCTTCGTAAGCCGTGTAAGCCTTCTCGAAATCGGCGCCGAACTTGTCGTGCAGGTCCGGGCAGGTCGACGGCGAGAACAGCGTCCAGTCGCCGCCTTCCATCACGCGCTTCATGAACAGGTCGGGAATCCAGTTCGCCGTGTTCATGTCGTGCGTACGGCGACGGTCGTCACCGGTGTTCTTGCGCAGTTCCAGGAACTCCTCGATGTCGAGGTGCCACGATTCGAGGTACGCGCAGACCGCGCCCTTGCGCTTGCCGCCCTGGTTCACCGCGACGGCCGTGTCGTTCACGACCTTCAGGAACGGGACCACGCCTTGCGACTTGCCGTTCGTGCCCTTGATATGCGAGCCGAGGGCGCGCACGCGCGTCCAGTCGTTGCCGAGGCCGCCGGCGAACTTCGACAGCAGCGCGTTTTCCTTCAGCGCTTCATAGATGCCGTCGAGATCGTCCGCGACCGTCGTCAGGTAGCACGACGACAGCTGCGAGCGGTGCGTGCCCGAGTTGAACAGCGTCGGCGTCGAGCTCATGAAGTCGAAGCTCGACAGCACGTTGTAGAACTCGATCGCGCGCGTTTCGCGGTCGATCTCGTTCAGCGACAGGCCCATCGCGACGCGCATGAAGAATGCCTGCGGCATTTCGATGCGGGTGCCTTCGACGTGCAGGAAGTAGCGGTCGTACAGCGTCTGCAGGCCGAGGTAGCCGAACTGCAGGTCGCGGTTCGCGTCGAGCGCTTCGCCGAGGCGCTTCAGGTCGAACTGCAGCAGCTTGTCGTCGAGCAGGCCGGCGTCGACGCCGCGCTTCAGGAACTGCGGGAAGTATTCGGCGTAGCGGGTCGACATCTCGGCCTGCACGACTTCCTCGCCGAGGATCTCGCGACGGATCGTGTGCAGCAGGATGCGGGCCGTGACCTGGCTGTACGCCGGGTCCTTTTCGATCATCGTGCGCGCAGCGAGGATCGCCGAGTCGTAGACCTGGCTCATCGGCACGCCGTCGTACAGGTTCTTCACCGTCTCCGCGACGATCGGGTCAGGGTTAACCGCAGCGCCGAGGCCGTCGCATGCCGACACGATCAGCGCGCGCAGCGCGTTCTGGTCGAGCGGGCGCGTGACGCCGTTGTCGACCACGTTGATGCCGGTGGCCGACTCGCCGCCCGCTGCCGCCGCTTCCTCGCCCGCATGCTGGCGCTCGAGGTGACGCTTCTCGCGATACAGCACGTACGCACGCGCGACGTTGTGCTCGCCGCCGCGCATCAGCGCGAGTTCGACCTGATCCTGGATGTCTTCGATATGGAACGTACCGCCGTTCGGGCGGCTGCGCACGAGCGCGCGAACGACGTTGTGCGTCAGTTGCTCGACCTGCTCGCGTACGCGCGCCGATGCCGCGCCCTGCCCGCCATTGACGGCCAGGAAAGCCTTGGTCACCGCGATCGCGATCTTCGAAGGTTCGAACGACACCACGCTGCCGTTGCGGCGGATCACCTTGTAGTCGGCGAACGTGGCCTGCGGCGCGAGCGCCTTCGCGCCCTGTTCGGTCCCGCCGAGCGGACGGCTCGAGGCGCTCTCGTACTGGGACGTCGCGTTGTCGGTGGTTTGCATGTGCAAAGCTCCTGGTGTTGGATGGTGCGGAGAGAACCGCGGATTAAAACGAACGCTGCGCAATGCGGTGCGCGAGCGGTAAGAGGCGAGCGATGCGCCGGGGAAGCCGGTTCGGTCGATGCGCGACAACCCAGCCGGTCGTGTGCTTCGTCATGTATACCCTGCCCCGTCGATGTTCGCTGCGCTGATCGCGACGCCCGGACCGCCCGGCCTGACGCGCCGCCCTGAGAACCCTGTCCGCCGGCGTTGCCCGCCGGCCGGTGCCGCTCGGGTTTTCCCCTGCGACACACACTATATCTAGTACAGAACTACTCAACTGGCACCAAGTATAGTGGACATTCGGAGGACGTCCAAACGGATAATTTGCGATAGAGGTCTTGACATCGCTCACGCGCAGACACGGCAAGGCATTGATCGGAGAAAAAACTTTCTCCGATCAAAAAACCCCGCGATCAGTGCTGACGGAAAGGAAAGTATTCGGCGGAAAAACCGGCATCGCTCGCGAAGCGTTGCCAATCGAAATGCGGGCCCGGGTCGGTCTTGCGCCCCGGCGCGACGTCCGAGTGCCCCGCGAACGCGTCGACCGGGTAGCGCGCGGCGAGCGCGCGGGAGAGCGCGGCGAGCACCGCGTATTGGGCATCGTCGAACGGCACGTCGTCCGCGCCCTCGAGCTCGATGCCGATCGAGAAGTCGTTGCAGCGCGCGCGGCCGAAGAACTCGGACGAGCCTGCATGCCATGCGCGCTCGTCGCACGACACGAACTGCACGAGCTCGCCGCCGCGGCGGATCAGGAAATGGGCGGACACGCGCACGCCGCGCAGGTGGCTCTGGTAATAGGGGTGCGCATCGCAGTCGAGGCGATTCAGGAACAGCGCCTCGATCGCGTCGCCACCGAATTCGCCGGGCGGCAGGCTGATGTTGTGAACGATCACGAGCGTCGGCACCGCTCCCGCGGGCCGCGCCTCGAAGTTCGGCGACGGCGCATGACGCGCTTCGCGCACCCAGCCGTTCGCGTCGACCGACAACACCGCCGCGTCGCTCATCGTGCGTCGCGACCGTTCACGCGCGCGGCGTGGCGCTGCGCATGCTCGGCGCTGCAGAAGTATTCGCCGCTCGCGGCAATCGCGTCGCCCTTCGGCGCATGCACGCCGCATTCGGCGCAGCGCACCATCGGCTCGGGCAGCGACCGCGCGTCGCCGTTCGGGCGCGCGGCACCCGCACTGGCGCCAGCGCCGGGCGCCTCGTCGTAACCGGCGCCGCGGCCGGTGCGCGCCTGCGCCTGTTCCTGCGCGTGACGCAGCTTGCGCGCGAGCCACGAACCCGCGAAGAAGAGAAGAATCAGGAGAAGAATCTGTCGCATCGGAAACCTGCGGTCAAACCACGGAGCGGTGCAGCAGCACCTCGAAAACAAACCGGCTGCCGACGTACGCGAGCAGCAGCGCGGCGAACGACACGAGCACCCAGCGCGCGGCGCCGCGCCCGCGCCAGCCCGACGTCTTGCGGGCCACCAGCAGGCCGCCGAACATCAGCCACGACAGGATCGCGAACACCGTCTTGTGGTCGAGCCGCAGCGCGCGCGCATCGACCTGCTCGCTGAACAGGATGCCCGACGCGAGGGTGAGTGTCAGCAGCACGAAGCCGGCGCCGATCAGGCGGAACAGCAGCTTCTCGAGCGTGAGCAGCGGCGGCAGCGTTTCGAGCCAGCTCGCGATCCAGCCGGTCGAGCCGTCGCGCCCGCCGCTACGCAGCGACTGCAGGCGCCGCTCGACCATCAGCATCAGGACCGCGTGCAGCGCGGCGATCGCGAAGAGGCCGTACGCGATGTTCGCGATCAGGAAGTGCAGCTTGAACAGCGGTGCCGCGGCATAAGGCAGCACCCGCACGCCGCCGAACACGAGCGGCAGCAGCGACGCGCCGCACGCGAGCGGCAGCACCAGCAGGCGCAGGCTGTCGAGCGGGAAGAAAAAGCTCTCGATCCAGTAGATGCCGGCGCCGAGCCAGAACATCGCGGACAGCGCGAACGCGAAGCCGAACACCATCGCGTCGTTCGGAAAGATCGTCATGTGGAGCAGCACGCCATGCGCGAGCAGCGCGGCGAACAGCAGCGCGCGGCCGGCCCCGCTCATCCCGGACGCGGCGGACGCGGGAACCGGCACGGCCGGCACGCTCGCGACGAGCGACGTCGCGCCCTGACGGTGCGTACGCCAGCCTGCGACGGCGAGGCCGCCGTACAGGAATGCGGTGAGGGCATACAGTACAATATCCATGTTCGAAGTTTACACTAGGCCCCCTTCCCGCGACGGCTCCCTTTTGTTCGGTTCCGCCGCGCCTTCGGGCCCCACTGTCCAACGCTCCCCATGCTCGACAATCTCACTCAACGGATGGCGCGCGTCGTCAAGACGCTGCGCGGCGAGGCCCGGCTCACCGAGGCGAACACGCAGGAGATGCTCCGCGAGGTGCGTCTCGCGCTGCTGGAAGCCGACGTGTCGCTGCCGGTCGTCCGCGAATTCATCGCCAAGGTCAAGGAAAAGGCGCTCGGCGAAGAAGTGATCAGCAGCCTGTCGCCGGGCCAGGCGCTCGTCGGCGTGGTCCAGAAGGAACTGACCGCCGTGATCGGCGGCGACTACGAAGGCAAGGCCGCCGAGCTGAACCTCGCGGTCACGCCGCCCGCCGTGATCCTGATGGCCGGCCTGCAGGGCGCCGGCAAGACCACGACCGTCGGCAAGCTCGCGAAGCTGCTGCGCGAGAAGTACAAGAAGAAGGTGCTGACCGTGTCGTGCGACGTGTATCGCCCGGCCGCGATCATGCAGCTGAAAACGGTGACCGAGCAGGTCGGCGCCGACTTCTTCCCGTCCACGCCGGACCAGAAGCCCGTCGACATCGCGCTCGCCGCCGTCGACTGGGCGAAGCGCCACTACCATGACGTGCTGCTCGTCGACACGGCCGGCCGCCTCGGCATCGACGAGGCGATGATGCAGGAAATCGCCGCGCTGCACGGCACGCTGAAGCCGGCCGAAACGCTGTTCGTCGTCGACGCGATGCTCGGCCAGGACGCGGTCAACACCGCGAAGGCGTTCAACGACACGCTGCCGCTCACCGGCGTCGTGCTGACCAAGCTCGACGGCGATTCGCGCGGCGGCGCCGCGCTGTCGGTGCGCCACGTCACGGGCAAGCCGATCAAGTTCGTCGGCGTCGCCGAGAAGCTCGACGGCCTCGAGGTGTTCCACCCCGACCGGATGGCGAACCGGATCCTCGGCATGGGCGACATCCTCGCGCTCGTCGAGGAAGCGCAGCGCGGCGTCGATGTCCAGGCCGCGCAGAAGCTCGCCGACAAGGTCAAGAAAGGCGGCGACTTCGACCTGAACGATTTCCGCGCGCAGATCTCGCAGATGAAGAACATGGGCGGCCTGTCGTCGCTGATGGACAAACTCCCCGCGCAGTTCCAGCAGGCGGCGGCCGGCGCCGACATGGGTCAGGCCGAAAAGTCGATCCGCCGGATGGAAGGCATCATCAGCTCGATGACGCCCGCCGAGCGCGCGAAACCCGAAATCATCAAGGCGACGCGCAAGCGCCGCATCGCAGCCGGCGCGGGCGTGCCGGTGCAGGAAGTCAACCGGATGCTGAACCAGTACGACCAGATGCGTACGATGATGAAGAAGCTGAAGGGCGGCAACATGCAGAAGATGATGCGCGGCCTGAAGGGCATGATGCCCGGCATGCGCTGATTTCGTCCGTCGGCCGGCGCGCGGGTTTTTGCCGTAGCGCGCGCCTGCCGTTCTGCTTCATCCTTATTTGTATACCGACTGCCCGCCAGAACACATGAACCGCGAAGAAGCCCTCCACATTTTCGACCACTCCGAAGAGATCGTCTCGGCCGACGCCGTCAACGCGTCGATCTCGAAGATGGCCGACGCGATCCGCGCCGAAATCGGCGACGCGTTCCCGCTCGTTCTCTCGGTGATGGGCGGCGCCGCGGTGTTTACCGGGATGCTGCTGCCGCATCTCGATTTCCCGCTCGAATTCGACTACATCCACCTGACCCGCTACCGCAACACGACGCAGGGCAGCCCGGAGATGCACTGGCGCGTCGCGCCGCGCGAATCGGTGAAGGACCGCATCGTGCTCGTACTCGACGACATCCTCGACGAAGGCGAGACGATGGCCGCGATCCGCGACCGCATCCTCGACATGGGCGCGCAGCGCTTCATGTCGGCCGTGCTGTGCGAGAAGACGCTCGCGAAGGCGAAACCGCTGCACCCCGACTTCTGCGGCTTCTCGGTGCCGGACCGTTACGTGTTCGGCTGCGGGATGGACGCGAAGGGCTACTGGCGCAACCTGCCGACGATCCGCGCGCTGACCGCGAACGTCTGATCGCCGCCCGGCCTGCTATATAAATGGAAAGCGGCGCTCCGGTTGCCCGGAGCGCCGCTTTTTTTCGCGCGTGCCGCCTGCGTTACAACTGGTGCACGAACGCGCGGATGCCGGCCAGCAGCATCTCGACCGAGATCGCCACCAGCACGAGGCCCATCAGCCGCTCGAACGCGGCGACCGTCCGCTCGCCGAGCCACTGCTGAATCCGCTCGGCCAGCACCAGCGTGATCGCGCAGACGATCATCGTGACCGTCAGCGCGCCGACCCACTCGAGCATCTTGCCGGGCGCCTGCGACGTCATCAGCATCACCGTCGCGAGCGCGGACGGCCCGGCCAGCGCCGGAATCGCGAGCGGCACGATGAACGGCTCGCCGCCCGCACGGGGATCGCTGCCGAGCGCGCCGTCCGGATGCGGGAAGATCATCCGCAGCGCGATCAGGAACAGCACGATCCCGCCGCCGAGCCGCAGCGACAGGTCGGTGAGGCTCATCATCCGCAGGAAGCGGTCGCCGACCAGCATGAAGAACAGCAGGATCACGAATGCGATCCCCACTTCGCGCAGGATCAGCTTCACGCGCCGCTCGCGCGGCACATCCCGCATCGCCGAAATGAACAGCGGGATGTTGCCGAGCGGATCCGTGATCAGCACGAGGAGCACGGTGGCCGACAGGAACGTGTATTCCATCGTGTCGCCCGGTCGCCGCGCTTAGTGCGCGAGCGCGGCGCGGATCTTCTCCGCGACCGCCGCCGCGGCCGTGTCGGCCGGCAGCAGCGTCGCTTCGGCATCGCGGCGGCCCTGGTACTCGATCTTGCCTTCCTTCAGGCCGCGCTCGCCGATCACCAGACGATGCGGCACGCCGATCAGTTCCCAGTCGGCGAACATCACACCCGGGCGCTCGCCGCGATCGTCGAGGATCACGTCGATACCGGCCGCGACGAGTTCCGCGTACAGCTTGTCGGCCGTCTCGCGCACCATGTCGCTGCGGTCATAGCCCATCGGGCACAGCACGACCTCGAACGGTGCGATCGACTCGGGCCAGATGATCCCCTTGTCGTCGAAGTTCTGTTCGATCGCCGCGCCGAGAATGCGCGTGATGCCGACGCCGTAGCAGCCCATCAGCATCGGCTGCGGCTTGCCCGACTCGTCGAGGAACGTCGCGCCCATCGCTTCCGAGTACTTGGTGCCGAGCTGGAACACGTGGCCGACTTCGATGCCGCGGCAGATGTCGATCACGCCCTTGCCGTCCGGCGACGGGTCGCCCTTCTTCACGTTGCGCACGTCGGCGACTTCCGGCTCCGGCAGGTCGCGGCCCCAGTTCACGCCGGCGATGTGATAGTCGACCTCGTTCGCGCCGACGACGAAGTCGCTCATGTTCGCGACCGTGCGGTCCGCGATCACCTTCACGGGCTTCTTCGTGCCGACCGGGCCGAGGTAGCCCGGCGGCGTGCCGAACCATTCGACGATTTCCTGCTCGGTCGCGAAGCGGTGGTTCTTCAGGCCCGGCAGCTTCGACACCTTGATCTCGTTCAGGTCGTGATCGCCGCGCAGCATCACGAGCCAGATGGTCGGCTCGGCGCCTTCGTTGTCGGTCGCGAGCACGATCGACTTGATCGTGCGCTCGAGCGGGATCGACAGCAGTTCGGCCACGGCCTCGCACTTCGCCTTGCCGGGCGTCGCGACCTTTTCCATCGCTTCGGCGGGCGCCGCGCGCTCGGCAATCAGCGGCAGCGCTTCGGCCGCCTCGACGTTCGCCGCGAATTCGGACGTCGGGCAGTAGGCGATCGCGTCCTCACCGGTGTCGGCGATCACGTGGAACTCGTGCGAGAAGTTGCCGCCGATCGAGCCGCTGTCGGCCGCCACCGCGCGAAACTCGAGGCCGAGGCGCGTGAAGATGCGCACGTACGCGTCGTACATCTTGCGATACGACTCGTTCAGGCCGGCCGCATCCTTGTCGAACGAATACGCGTCCTTCATGATGAATTCGCGGCCGCGCATCACGCCGAAGCGCGGCCGGATCTCGTCGCGGAACTTCGTCTGGATCTGGTAGAAATTCACCGGCATCTGCCGGTAGCTCTTGATCTGGTTGCGCGCGATGTCGGTGACGACTTCCTCGTGCGTCGGCCCGATCACGAAATCGTTGTCCTTGCGGTCCTTGAAGCGCAGCAGCTCGGGGCCGTACTGCTCCCAGCGGCCCGACTCCTGCCACAGCTCGGCCGGCTGCACGGCCGGCATCAGCAGCTCGATGGCGCCCGCCCGGTTCATTTCCTCGCGCACGATCGCCTCGACCTTGCGAATCGAACGCAGGCCGACCGGCAGGTAGTTGTAGATGCCGCCGGCGACGCGACGGATCATGCCGGCGCGGACCATCAGCTTGTGGCTGACGATCTCTGCGTCGGCGGGTGCCTCTTTCAGGGTGCCGATAAAGAAACGGGAAGCTTTCATGCGGACGGTTCCAAAAACGGCGCCCCCAGGCGGGGCGCCCGAAAAAGTTTCAAGGTGAAAAAGCTGCGCGCGGCGAACAACGAGGGACGACGATGGCGCAGACGACGTAGCAGACTAATCAGGGACAATTCAGCCGGTGTACCCCGCGCGGATTCGCTCCGTCACGGTGCGCAGCGCCCGTTATCTGTTTATAATCAAAGCAATTTTAAAGGATTCGAAGGTGGTTGTATGCTGGATCGTGAAGGCTTTCGCCCGAACGTCGGCATCATCCTCTTGAACGCGCGCAACGAGGTGTTTTGGGGCAAGCGGCTCCGCGAGCATTCCTGGCAGTTTCCTCAAGGTGGGATCAAGTACGGCGAGACCCCCATGCAGGCGATGTACCGGGAACTGCACGAGGAAACGGGCCTGCATCCGGAACACGTCAAGATAATCGGCCGCACTCGCGACTGGTTGCGTTACGAGGTGCCTGACAAGTTCATCAAACGCGAAGTACGCGGTCATTACCGCGGCCAGAAGCAGATCTGGTTCCTGCTGCGGATGGTCGGACGCGATTGCGACATTTGCTTGCGCGCGACCGACCACCCGGAGTTCGATGCGTGGCGCTGGAACGAGTACTGGGTGCCGCTCGATGCGGTGATCGAGTTCAAGCGGGATGTCTATCAGTTGGCGCTGACGGAACTGTCGCGCTTCCTGCGCCGCCCGGCGCAGCGAGCCGAGAAGCCGCGCGGGCCGCGTGTGTCGCGCTATCCGCGCGTCATTGGCGCACAGGCCCAGACGCTGACGATTGTCGATACATCGGTAGTCTGTTCGGAGATCGAAGTGGAAGCGAGCACGCTCGACGAGATGCCGCCCCACGTGATCGTCGGCAAATGACGAGTCGGACTGCATGACCGGGCGCGACCTTGGTGTCGCGCCCTTTTTTTACGAGGAATGCATATTGAAAGCGATTGCTCTCGCGCTCGCATCGATCGCCGCGATGGCCGCCCTGGCCGGCTGCGCGAACTCGAAAGCGCCGTCCAACAAGGACGACAGCGAGTTCGTGTACCTGCTCGACCGTCAGGGAACCTGGAAGGAAAACGCCGTCGACACGCTGCCGCCGCTGCCGCAAACGGGCGATCTGCTGCCGTTCAACGTGTCGCAGAACACGCCGCTCAAGTTCTTCGTCGATGCAAAGTCGCTCGAGGTCGGCACCGACGGCGTCGTGCGCTACGCAGTCGTCATCACGAGCCCGGCCGGTGCACGCAACGTGAACTACGAAGGCATCCGCTGCGACACCTACGAATGGCGCCAGTACGCCGGCCTGAACGCCGACCACAACGGCTGGGATCGCACGGTGGAAAACGACTGGCGGCGCATCGAGAACGGCGAGCTCAACGCCTACCACTCCGCGCTCTACCAGGACTACTTCTGCTCGAACAAGATGCCGCAGGGCTCGACCCGGCAGATTCTCGAAAACATCCGGTTCCACCGCACCGCGATGACGCAGTTGCGCTGACGGCGCGCGATGCGGGCCGCCCACATCGTCCGCCGCACAAAAAAGCCCGCATCGCGCGGGCTTTTTCATTTGAACGACGAAACCCGGCCGGCGATTACACCAGCACGAGGTTGTCGCGATGAATCAGTTCGGGCTCCAGCATGTAGCCAAGCACGGCCTCGATCTCGCCGCTCGGCTTGCGGTGAATCAGCTTCGTTTCCGCGCTGCTGTAGTTCGTGAGCCCCCGCGCCACCTCGCGCCCGTCCGGGCCGACGCACGCGATCACTTCGCCGCGCGCGAACGCGCCCTGCACGTCGATCACGCCGATCGGCAGCAGGCTCTTGCCGCCGGCCGTCAGCTTCTCGACCGCGCCCGCATCGATCACGACGTGGCCGCGCACCTGCAGATGGTCGGCCATCCATTGCTTGCGTGCCGCCATCCGCGCGGTACGTGCGATCAGTTGCGTGCCGATCGCCTCGCCGGCCGCCAGCCGGACGAGCACGTCGGCCTCCCGGCCGCTCGCGATCACGGTGTTCGCGCCGCTGTGTGCCGCGCGCTTCGCCGCGAGGATCTTCGTCAGCATCCCGCCGCGGCCGAGACTCGAACCGGCCCCGCCCGCCATCGCCTCGAGCTCCGGTGCGCCCGCGTTGGCCTCGCCGACGAGCGTCGCGTTCGGGTCCTTGCGCGGATCGGCCGTGAACAGCCCCGACTGGTCGGTGAGGATGATCAGCGCATCGCCTTCGATCAGGTTCGCGACGAGCGCGCCGAGCGTGTCGTTGTCGCCGAACTTGATTTCGTCGGTGACGACCGTGTCGTTCTCGTTGATGATCGGCACGACGCCGAGCCGCAGCAGCGTGAGCAGCGTCGAACGCGCGTTCAGGTAGCGCTCACGATCCGCCAGATCGGCGTGCGTGAGCAGAATCTGCGCGGTGCGAATGCCGTGCTCGGTGAAGCGGCTCTCGTAGACTTGCGCGAGCCCCATCTGCCCCACCGCGGCGGCGGCTTGCAGCTCGTCGATTTCCCGCGGCCGCTTGCTCCAGCCGAGCCGCTGCATGCCTTCGGCAATCGCGCCCGAGCTGACGAGCACGACTTCCTTGCCCTGCGCACGCAGTGCCGCGATCTGGGCTGCCCAGCGGCCGATTGCAGCATGATCGAGCCCCTTGCCGTCGTTGGTCACGAGGCTCGAGCCCACTTTCACCACCAATCGCTTCGAATCCGCGATGATCGAACGCATCCTGCACTGTCTCCTGTATCTGATGCCTGTCCGGCCGGGCGCGATTGAACGCCAACGCGGCGGCACGCCCGGCGCGTTAGCGAACGTTCAGGCGTCGTCGCCCGGCGTCGCACCGCCCTTCGCCGGCGGCGCATCGCGGAAACGCACGTCGGCCGCGAGATCCTCCGCCTCCGCCGCGCGATGCGCGTCCGAATGTTCGGAGAGGTAGTCGTAGATCGCGTAGCACAGCGCTTCGCAGCCCTGGCCCGTCAGTGCCGAGATCTCGAACACGGGGCCGTCCCAGCCGAAACGGTCAAGGAAATCCGCGACGCGCGCCTCGCGCTCGTCTTCCGGCACCATGTCCAGCTTGTTGAGCACGAGCCAGCGCGGCTTCTCGTAGAGCGCCTCGTCGTACTTGCGCAGTTCGCCGACGATCGCCGTCGCTTCCGCGACCGGATCGACGCTTTCATCGAACGGCGCAAGATCGACCAGATGCAGCAGCACGCCGGTGCGCTGCAGGTGACGCAGGAATTGATGCCCGAGGCCTGCGCCTTCGGCCGCCCCTTCGATCAGCCCCGGGATATCGGCGATCACGAAGCTCTTGCTCGGGCCGACCCGCACCACGCCGAGATTCGGCGCGAGCGTCGTGAACGGGTAGTCGGCGATCTTCGGCTTCGCGTTCGACACCGACGAGATGAAGGTCGACTTGCCCGCGTTCGGCATGCCGAGCAGGCCGACGTCGGCGAGCACCTTCAGCTCGAGCTTCAGCATGCGTCGCTCGCCCGGCTTGCCGTCCGTCTTCTGGCGCGGCGCGCGGTTCGTGCTCGACTTGAAATGCAGGTTGCCGAGACCGCCGGCGCCGCCCTGCGCGAGCATCACCTGCTGGTCGTGCTCGGTCAGGTCGGCGATCAGTTCGCCCGTATCCATGTCGCTGATGATCGTGCCGACCGGCATGCGCAGCGTGACATCGTCGCCGCCCTTGCCGTAGCAATCCGAGCCTCGGCCGTTTTCGCCGTTGCGCGCGAGGTGCTTCTTCGCGTAACGGTAGTCGATCAGCGTGTTGATGTTGCGGTCGGCGATCGCGTAAACGCTACCGCCCCGGCCGCCGTCGCCACCGTCCGGCCCGCCGAACGGGACGAATTTCTCGCGGCGCATCGACGCGCTGCCATCGCCTCCGTCGCCGGCGATGACTTCGATTCGTGCTTCGTCAATGAACTTCATTCGTCACTCCGCCCAGTATTTCCGCTATTGTGCCGCGCGCCGGCACGCTTGAACAATCTGCCGTTCGGCCGATCGTACGCCGGTTGCGCGAGGGTCGCCGGCCCGCACTTGCGGGCGGCGACCCAATAAAAAAGGCCCCGCGAAGACTGCGGGGCCTTTCGGCTACGAAGCCCGTGGGTGCCTGACTTAGGCAGCCGCCGGGACGACGATGACCAGATGCTTCTTGTCCGCGCCCTTCGTCGCGAACTTGACGTGACCGTCGACCAGCGCGAACAGGGTGTGATCCTTGCCCATGCCGACGTTCTCGCCAGCGTGCATGCGCGTACCGCGCTGACGCACGATGATGCCGCCGGCATTGATTGCCTGGCCGCCGTACACTTTCACGCCGAGACGTTTCGACTCGGAGTCGCGGCCGTTCCGGGAAGAGCCGCCTGCCTTTTTGTGTGCCATCTGATTGCTCCTTTACCGAGGCGCTTACGCGTTGATCGCGTCGATGCGCAGCTCAGTGTAGTTCTGGCGGTGGCCGCCGTGCTTTTGGTAGTGCTTCCGGCGACGCATCTTGAAGATGGTGACCTTGGCATGACGACCGTGCGACACAACGGTGGCCTTGACGGAAGCCCCACTGACCAGCGGCGTACCGAACTTAATCGATTCGCCTTCGCCCACTGCGAGAACCTGGTCGAGCGTGATTTCAGCGTCAATGTCAGCCGGTATCTGTTCTACTTTGAGTTTTTCGCCAACGGCAACCTTGTACTGCTTGCCGCCGGTTTTTATGACCGCGTACATTGAGAACCTCACTCTGGATCCAATTTTTCCGCACACCACGCGCGGAAAACACGTGATTATACATGGGGTTAGCACCGAAGTCAAAACCGATCGACGATTACCGCGCGCGGGCCTCTGCCGGACGGCCAAAATCGCGCCGCCGGCACGTCTGACAGACCGGCATATCGCGGATTCGACTTATAATCCGCCGCATCACCCAATTCCATCATCATGTCGTCGTCCACCGCCTCCCCCACCCTCAGCGCCGCCCACCTGCTCGCCCCGATCACCAGCGACATGGAGCAGGTGAATCGCGTTATCCGGCAAAGCCTCGCGTCCGACGTGCTGCTGATCAACCAGATCGCCGAGTACATCATCGGCGCGGGCGGCAAGCGGCTGCGTCCGGCGTTGCTGCTGCTCGTCGCCGGCGCGCTCGGCGAAACGTCGCACCAGCGGCACGTGCTGGCCGCCGTCGTCGAGTTCATCCACACGGCCACGCTGCTGCATGACGACGTCGTCGACGAATCCGAACTGCGCCGCGGCCGCCAGACCGCCAATGCGCTGTTCGGCAACGCGGCGAGCGTGCTGGTAGGCGATTACCTCTACTCGCGCTCGTTCGAGATGATGGTCGGCGTCGGCAAGATGCGCGTGATGGAGATCCTGTCCGAAGCGACGACGATCATTTCCGAAGGCGAGGTGCTGCAGCTCCTCAACATGCACGACGCGGACGTCGACGAAACGCGCTACATGCAGGTGATCCGCTACAAGACGGCGAAGCTGTTCGAGGCATCGGCGCGCCTGGGCGCGGTGCTCGCGGGCGCCGATGCGCCCACCGAGGCCGCCGCCGCCGAATACGGCCGCCGGATCGGCACCGCATTCCAGATCATGGACGACTGGCTCGACTATGCCGGCACCGCCGAGGCGATGGGCAAGAATGCCGGCGACGACCTGCGCGAAGGCAAGCCGACGCTGCCGCTCATCTATCTGATCGAACGCGGCACGCCCGAACAGTCGGCGCTCGCACGCGAGGCAATCGAACAGGGCGGCACCGATCGCTTCGACACGATTTTCGAAGCGATCACGCGCTCGGGCGCGCTCGACCACACGCTCGAATGCGCACGTCAGGAAGCGCAGGCGGCGGCGGCGGCGATTGCCGCGTTCCCCGATTCGATCTACAAGGAAAGCCTGCTCGGGTTGTGCTCGTACTCGACGTCGCGGCAGTCATGAACACGCCGCGAACGGGAAGCGATGCTCTGTCTCGAAAATTTTCTTCGTCAAAGTATTCCCTTTTAGAAAAAACATCGTTATAGTTACGTTCTTGCTTGAGACGACGCAGAAATCTTCACGAAGACGGCGAAGTCCGAAGAGCAAAAATCGGGGTGTAGCTTAGCCTGGTAGAGCGCTACGTTCGGGACGTAGAGGCCGGAGGTTCGAATCCTCTCACCCCGACCAGGTTTCCTTGCAAAAACAGCGGACTAGATGTCCGCTGTTTTTGTTTTCAGGGTCCGCAGTGGCAAATCAGTGGCAATCTCCGCCACTTCGCTACAAATCGCGAATCATCCCCCTGCCTTACGCCTATACGTTGCTCCCAACCTTGGAGCATCGCTGCCATGGCGTCCATCGAGAACCGCTCGCGCATCCGCGTCACCGTCCGCAACCGCGACGACCTGACCCGGACCTTTTCCCACAACGCTGACCAAGCTATCCAGCGCTACGTCCAGACGCTGCAGTTGCAGGGACTCAAGCCGAGGCTGGCCAGCCTCGACGACCACTATGTCGTCCGGACACGCAGCGTCGCGCACAAGAACCAGTTCCTCACCGCGCACAGCGAAGCGGAAGCCATCGCCATCAAGCAGCGCATCGAGAGCGAGCAGCGCCAGGGGCTTTTCATCGACTATGCGAAGGGGCACAAGACGACCCTCGCCGACCTGCTGATTCGCTACCTTCGCGACGAGGCGCCGCGCGACAAGAGCTTCGAGGTCCTCGGCTACAAAATCAATGCGTGGCTGGAGGACGCCGGCTTGCCCCGGCAGGACCTCGCCGAGATTCGCGACGCGCATCCCAACCCTTGTCCCACAGTCGCGGCCATGAAAATCCGCAGGTCCACGGGCACTCGCGTCGGGCAGCCGTCGGATACCAGCAAGTTCATCCGCAAGCCCTTCGCCGCCATCGTCCCGGACGACTTCGGCGACTACATCGAAGAGCGCTGCCAGGTAGTCGAGCCGAGCACGGTGGACCGCGAAATCGACATCTTCTCGGCGGTCTGCCACATCGCCATCGACACTTGGCGGATTCACGTCGCCAAGAACCCGATGGACGGTGTACGCCGGCCCCGCTACTACAACGAGCGGGACCGCCGCCTGAAGGATGGCGAGGAGGCGCGCTTGCTGGCCGCCGCCCGCGAGGAGGACTGCGCACATTCCATCGCTCTGCGCCTCGAGCAGTTGATGGCAGCAGAACGCGAGGACGCGAACAGCGCGACCACCGTGTACCGGCGCAAGCAGGTTATCAAGGACGCTCGACAGCGCTACCAGGCGGAAGCCGAGCAGACGTACGAGCACATTCCGATGCTGGAGACTTTCATCCACTTCCAGCTGATGACTGGCGCCCGCCGCAGCGAGACGCTGACGCTGACCTGGTCGAACGTGAACCTGGACGGCCAGGCCGCGTTCCTGCCAGAAACCAAGAATGGCCGGCCCCGCACCTTGCCTCTTCGCAGCGACCTCGTCGAGCTGCTGCGCCGGCTGCCGCGCGCCAGCGAGTTGGTGTTCCCAATCGGTGTCGACGGCCTGCGCAAGGCTTGGCAACGCATTTGCATCGCCGCGGGCCTGACTGGCGGCAACGAGGTGCGCATCCATGACCTGCGCCATGAAGCCATTTCCCGCGTCGCCGAGGCCGGCAGCCGCACGCCCGGCGGGTTCTCGCTGGTCGACCTTCAGCACTTCAGCGGCCACCGCGATACCCGCATGCTGCTGCGCTATGCGCATCTGTGCGCGGGAAGCTTTGCCAAGCGGCTCGATGACGCTTTCCGGGTCGACTCGCC
>NZ_BBSK01000002.1:0-13687 GCF_001319805.1 Burkholderia sp. E168m22 | reverse complement strand
AGTCCGACCGTGGAGTCAGCCTCCCTCGCGCATTCACCGGGTGGCCCCCTCGTCAAGGCGTTGTCCGCAGCCTCGCCAGTTTCTTGTTCGTACTTGCTCGCAGACTGGTCGCGACCGATTCGGACCGACTAGGGACCTGTTTTTGAGACGTCGGCGTCGGGGCGAGCGCGGAGGGGGATGTAACCACCTCCTCTTCGGCACCTGGCTCGAGCAACCGCCGTGACAGCCAACCGAAAAACACATCGGGGTGCCAGTAAACGCGATTACCCAGCTTCACCGGCGCCGGTAAGGTACCGTCGTTTATCCAGTTTTCCACGGACCGGACTGAAATGCCCAGGACGTCGGCAACTGCCTGCTTCGTAAGAGGTGTAAAGGATTCGTGATGAGAGGGCATGGCAGTACGCACCGAAGTCAAGGTTCGGCCGTATAGAACCGCCTGCCGGGCATGGCCCGAACTATTTCGCGAAATCGACGACCACCCGCGCCCGATGCTCACTACGCGCGGCGAAATCAGTGGCAAATCAGTGGCAAATCAGCCAACCTCGCCACTGCGCGCAGGTGCGCGAAACGGAGCGAAGCCAAGCGCAAGCCATTGATTTATAATGCAGTGACCGCAATCCGGAGCACCGTATCAGGCGGGGAAATCGCGTTCGGGACGTAGAGGCCGGAGGTTCGAATCCTCTCACCCCGACCAGATTTAAAAAAACCGTGCACCGTGTGCACGGTTTTTTTTCGTCCGGCCGCCGCGAACCCCTTGTATCGTGCGCGACACATCGCGGTCGCCGGCCTCTGCTATATTTCCCCCATCCCTGTCCTTCACTGCCCTTTCCAACGCGTGGACCAAATTCCCTTATGGGCGCAAATCGGCGCCGTCTTCCTGCTTCTCCTCTGTTCCAGCTTCTTTTCCATTTCCGAGACCGCGATGATGGCGCTCAATCGCCATCGGCTGAAGCATCTCGCCGGTCAGGGCGCACTCGGCGCGAAAACCACGCAGGGGCTGCTCACGCGCACTGACTTGCTGCTGAGCGTGATCCTGATCGGCAACAACCTGTTCAACACGATCATCCCGGTCCTCACGACGTCGCTCGCGCTCCATACGTTCGGCCGCAACAACCTCGCGCTGTCGATCGCGACCGGCGTCGTCGCGTTCCTGATCATCGTGTTCGCTGAAATCGCGCCGAAGATCGTCGGCGCGACGTTCCCCGAACGCATCGCGCTGCCGGCGAGCCTCGTGATCGCCCCGCTGATGCGCGTGTTCAAGCCGGTCGTCTGGTTCGTCAATGCGCTCGCGAACGGCGTGCTGTGGGTGCTGCGCATCAACACGAAGAAGGGCCGCGACCAGCGGATGTCGGCCGACGAGCTACGGGCCATCGTGCTCGAATCGAGCAGTTTCATGCCGACCAAGCACCGCAGCATCCTGCTCAACCTGTTCGACCTCGAGAACATCACGGTCGACGACGTGATGGTGCCGCGCCGCCAGATCGAGTCGCTCAACTTCTACGCGCCGCTCGACGACATCCTGCATCAACTCGAAACCTGCTACCACAACCGCCTGGTCGTCTACGAAGGCGACATCGACAAGGTGCTCGGCGTGCTGCACGTGCGCAAGACGCTCACCGGGCTACACAACCAGGATTTCGACCGCGAGACGCTGCGCGCGCTGCTCGCCGAACCGTATTACGTGCCGTCCGGCACGCCGGTGGTCCAGCAGCTCCAGTTCTTCCAGGAAACCCGGCAGCGCACCGCGCTCGTCGTCAACGAGTACGGCGAACTCGAAGGGCTCGTCACGCCCGAGGACATCATCGAGGAGCTGATCGGCGAATTCACGACGTCGATGCCGCGCAGCGAACGCGCGGGCGGCTGGGACGAGAACGGCGAATGCATCGTCTCGGCCAGCATGCCGCTGCGCGAACTGAACCGCTGGCTGCACCTGAAGCTGCCGACCGACGGGCCGAAGACGCTGAACGGACTGGTTCTCGAGATCCTCGAGGAAATTCCGGAAGACGACGTGTGCCTGAAAATCGGCGACGTGATGCTCGAAGTGATGCGCAGCGACGATCAGGCGGTGCGCACCGTCAAGCTCTTCAAGCCGCGGGGCACGCGTACCGGACGCACCGCCACGCGCTAACCGAACGGCCGACTGCCGGTGCCGGCCGCGACGCGCGATCATCTGCGCATCACGGTCAACAGGCGGCCCGCGTGCCGGCTCACATGCATTTCCCTTCCCCCGGGGCGCCGCTGAACACGCAGTCGCCGCCCGCGCATTCCGACGCGCCAGCCGCCGCGCCCCATGCACTCGATGCGGCGCAGCTCGACGATGCCCCCGCCGTACGCCTGCTGACGGACACACTGCATGCGGCGCGTGTGCGCGACGCGTCGGACATCCACGTCGAGCCGTTCGAGGCCGGCTGGCGCATCCGTCTGCGCATCGACGGCGTGCTGCATGAACATGCGCGCCCGCCGCTGCACCTGCGCGATGCGCTCGTCACGCGAATCAAGGTGCTCTCGCGCATGGACATCGCCGAGCGGCGGCTTCCGCAGGACGGCCGGCTGCGCATCGCAATCGACGGCGGCACGCGCGGCGACTACCGCGTCAGCTCGCTGCCCACGCTGTTCGGCGAAAAGCTCGTGCTGCGGCGGCTCGAAACGCTGCCGCCCGATCTCACGCTTGCCAACCTCGGCTTCGACGCGCGGCAAGCCGCCGCGATGGAGGCTGCGATTCGCGCGCCGCATGGCCTCGTGCTCGTCACCGGCCCAACCGGCAGCGGCAAGACGCTGTCGCTCTACTGCGCGCTGCAGATGCTCGATCGCGACGCGCACAACGTCTGCACGGTCGAGGATCCCGCCGAGATCCAGCTCGACGGGATCAACCAGGTCGGGGTCGCCGACAAAGCAGGGCTCACGTTCGCGACGGCGCTGCGCGCGCTGTTGCGGCAGGACCCGGACGTCATCATGGTCGGCGAGATTCGCGATGCGGAGACGGCCGATGTCGCGATCAAGGCCGCAGACGGGCCATCTCGTGCTGTCGACGCTGCACACGAACGACGCGCCGGCCGCCGTCGCACGGCTGCTCGACATCGGCGTCGCGCCATACAACCTCGCGGCCGCACTGCACCTCGTCACCGCGCAGCGTCTCGTCCGGCGCCTGTGCGTCGCGTGCCGCGTGCATTCGGACGCATCGGCGCACGCGCTGCGGGAAGCCGGCTGCGACCCGGCGGCGCTGGCAGCCGGATGGCGGCCGTTCGTCGCGCGCGGCTGTTCCGCCTGTCACGGCATCGGCTATCGCGGCCGCATCGGCCTGCATCAGACGATGCCGGTATCGCCCGGGCTGGCCGAGCGCATCGTCGCGCGGGCGAGCGTCGGCGAGCTCGCGCAATGCGTGGCGGCCGAGGGCGTGCGCACGCTGCGCGACGCGGCATTCGCGCGCGTCCTGGACGGCACGACGAGCATCGCGGAAGCCGTCGCCGCCACCCCCGCGGTGTGAGCATGCGCACGCCACCGCGCGAAACCCGCTTTGCATGGCGCGGCCGCCATCGCAACGGCTCGCCCCGCCGCGGGACCATCATCGCCTTCGACGCCGCGGCCGCACGCGCCACGCTCGCGCGCGACGGCATCGCGGTACTGTCGCTCGACCTTCGCGGGCCGGCCCGTCCGCCTGCGGCGGCCGCGCGTGACATCACACGCTTCACGCGCCAGCTCGCGAGCCTGCTGCAGGCCGGCCTGCCGCTCGCGCCGTCGCTCGAGATGCTCGCGCGCACCCGCACGCGCGACGGCGTACCGCGCATCGCCGCGGGGCTTGCCCGCGAGATCGTCGGCGGCCGGCGCTTCGCCGATGCGCTCGCACGCTATCCATCGCAATTCGGCACGCTGTATCGCCAGTTGATCGAGGTCGGCGAGGCGTCCGGTTCGCTCGGCATCGTGCTGACGCGGATTGCGGAACACCGCGAGCGCGCCGATGCGCAATGGCGCAAGCTGCGTGCCGCACTCGCGTATCCGGCCGCCGTCATCCTGTTCGCACTCGCGATTTCCGCAGCATTGATGGTGTGGGTCGTGCCGACCTTCCGGCAGATCTTCGACGGCTTCGGCGCCGCCCTGCCCGCGCCGACCCGCGCACTGCTCGCGCTGTCCTCCGCGCTGTCGGCATGGGGCGGCATGCTCCTGGCCGGTGCGGCCACGACGGGGCTCGCCGCGCAGCACGCACTTCGGCGCTCGGCCGCGCTACGCCATGCGCTCGCACGCCGCCTGCTGCGCGCGCCGCTCGCGGGCAGCGCGCTGGAACGGTTCGCGGCCGCACGCTGGTGCCGCTCGCTGGCGACCCTGCTCGGCGCCGGCGTGCCGCTCGCCGATGCGTTCGCCACGCTCGAGCGCACCGCCGGCCATCCGGTGTTCGCGCACGCCACCGCGCACATCGCCGCACGCGTGTTGCGCGGCGTGCGTCTGGCCGATGCGATGCATTCGGCCGGCTGCTTTCCGGACGACGTCGTGCAACCGATCGCCGTCGCCGAGGAAACCGGTGCGCTCGACACGATGCTCGCCGACATCGCCGCATTGTGCGAACGCCAGCTCGACGCGCGTCTCGATACGCTCGCGGCACTGGGCGAACCGTTGATCGTGATCGTCCTGGGCGCGCTCGTCGGCGGCCTCGTGATCGCGATGTACCTGCCGATCCTTCAGCTCGGCAACGTGGTGTAGCATCGCAACCGATTCTGTCGCCTTTTAGTCCAACCTCGAGCCTCATGACGCCAGCGCCCCTGTCCGCCGTTTCCGATTCGCCCGAGAGCACGCTGCTCGCGCTGGCGATGCTGCCGCCCGCGCTGCAGTATGC
The DNA here is from genome assembly GCF_001319805.1 of Burkholderia sp. E168m22. Classification (NCBI taxonomy): domain Bacteria; kingdom Pseudomonadati; phylum Pseudomonadota; class Betaproteobacteria; order Burkholderiales; family Burkholderiaceae; genus Burkholderia; species Burkholderia sp. E168m22. The sequence goes on along the minus strand of NZ_BBSK01000002.1, from coordinate 8,862 downwards.
GTTCGCGGTCGTCATCGGCCTTTGCATCGGCAGTTTCCTGAACGTGGTCGTGCACCGGTTGCCCGTGATGATGCAGCGCGCGTGGCAGGCCGAGATCGCCGAAGCGACCGGCGCCGCGGGCGCCCCGCCCGACGACGGTTATCCGCCGCGCTACGATCTGTGGCGCCCGCGCAGCGCCTGCCCGCACTGCGGCCATGTGTTGCGCGCCTGGGAAAATATTCCGCTCCTTAGCTACCTGATGCTGCGCGGACGCTGCCGGCGCTGCGGCCATGCAATCGGCATCCGCTATCCGCTCGTCGAACTCGCGTGCGCACTGCTCGCGGCCGGCTCGCTCGCGGCGTTCGGCCCGACCGTCGCCGCGTTCGCCGCGTTCGCGCTGTGCGCGGCGCTGCTCGCGATGAGCGCAATCGATATCCGGACCGGCTACCTGCCCGACTCGATGACGCTGCCATTGCTGTGGGCCGGGCTCGTGCTGAACCTCGGCGGCACTTTCACGTCGCTGCGCTCGGCCGTGATCGGCGCGATGGCCGGCTACCTGTTCCTGTGGTCGATCTACTGGCTGTTCAAATGGCTGCGCGGCATCGAGGGCATCGGTTTCGGCGACCTGAAGCTGCTTGCCGCGCTCGGCGCCTGGATGGGCTGGGCCGCACTGCCGCAGGTCGTGCTGTTCGCGGCGGTGACCGGCGCGGTCGTCGGGCTCGTCGCGACCTGGCGCGGCCGCATGCGCTTCGAGGAGCCGATTCCGTTCGGCCCGTTCCTCGCGGCCGGCGGCGTCGCCACGCTGTTTTTCGGCACCCCTTTCTATGCGGCGCTCGGAGGCTGACATGTTTTCAGTAGGACTCACGGGCGGCATCGGCAGCGGCAAGACGACCGTTGCCGACCTGTTCGGCGCCCGTGGCGCATCGCTCGTCGATACCGACCTGATTGCCCACCGCATCACCGCGCCGGGCGGTCTCGCGATGCCGGCGATCGAGCAGGCCTTCGGTCGCGGCTTCGTGGCCGCCGACGGCTCGCTCGATCGTGCAAAAATGCGCACGCTGATCTTCAGCGACGACGACGCGCGCCGGCGCCTCGAAGCGATCACGCATCCGCTGATCCGCGCGGAGACCGATCGCGAGGCGCGCGAAGCACGGGGCCCGTACGTGATGTTCGTCGTGCCGTTGCTCGTCGAGTCGGGCACCTGGAAGGCGCGCAGCAATCGTGTGCTCGTCGTCGACTGCCCGGTCGAAACGCAGATCGCGCGCGTGATGCGACGCAACGGTTTCACGCGCGAACAGGTCGAAGCGATCATCGCGCGCCAGGCGACGCGCGAAGCGCGCCTCGCTGCGGCCGACGACGTGATCGTCAACGACGCGGTCACGCCCGACGCTCTTGCCGCCCAGGTCGATGCACTGCACCAACGCTATGTCGGATTCGCGGCCGCCGCGCACTGAGCCTCGCACGCAATCGTGATGGTGTACGAAATTGGCGCGTTGCTAGGGTAGAGAGGGGGCATTAGAATGTCCTTCATTGTTTCAATCCCTACCCAAGAGGCGAGCGCGCTTGATTCTTTACGAGTATCCGTTCAACGAGCGAATTCGCACGCTGTTGCGTCTCGAAGATCTGTTCGAGCGCTTCGCGTTCTTTTTGGCTCAGGAGGACCCGCGTGAGCACCACGTCGCGCTGACGACGCTGTTCGAGATCGCCGAGGTAACGGGCCGCGCGGACCTGAAATCGGATCTGATGAAGGAGCTCGAACGTCAACGCCAGACGCTCGCCCCCTTTCGCGGCAATCCGGGCATCGAGCAGAACGCGCTCGAGGCCGTGCTCGGCGAAATCGAGCAGACGCTCGCGAATCTCGCGCAGATGCAGGGCAAGACCGGCCAGCACCTCGTCGACAACGAATGGCTCGCCAGCATCCGCAGCCGCGCGGTGATTCCGGGCGGCACGTGCAAGTTCGACCTGCCGTCATACTACGCGTGGCAGCAATGGCCCGCCGAGCAGCGGCGCCAGGACATCGCGAAGTGGATTCTGCCGATGCTGCCGTTGCGCGACGCCGCGGCGATCGTACTGCGGCTCGCGCGCGAATCGGGTCAGGCGTCGAAGGTCATGGCGATGCAGGGCAGCTACCAGCAGATGCTGTCCGGGCGCAGCTACCAGTTGATGCAGGTGCGGGTGCCGCCGGAGTTGCGCGTGATTCCCGAGGCGAGCGCCAACAAATACATGTTGTGGGTACGGTTCACCATGCAGGACGGCGACGTGCGGCCGCGTGCGGTGGACATCGACGTACCGTTCCATCTGACCCTGTGTAATCTGTAACGGCCGCGTGCCGGTTCAACGCTTTCGTATGACTACCGTTGTGAAATGTCCGTCGTGCGGCGCAGAAGTGCGCTGGACGCCTGAAAACAAGTTCCGTCCCTTCTGTTCGGCCCGCTGCAAGCAGCTCGACCTTGGCGCCTGGGCCGCGGAAAAGTATCGGATCGGCGGCGCCTCCGACGAGGGTCCGTCGTCGGAAGAGGACGGCACGGACAACCACCGCGACAGCTGAGCGGCGCGCGGTGCCGCCGCCCACTGATATGGCCCGCGTTTCAGGCGGGCCGCCACGGCGTCATTGCGACGCCGCTTCCTTCTCGAGCAGTTCGAGCACCGGCAGCGCCGCCGGCAACAGCGGCGCGACCTCGACCGGCAGTTGCTGCCATACGAACGCCTGCCCTTCCTTGCTGTGCGGCTCGCCGGTCCAGCCCGTCACCTTGCAGAAATAGAGCCGCACGTACGCGTGCGGATAATCGTGCTCGAGCGTGTGCCACCGATGGCTGGCCGTGACTTCGATGCCGAGTTCTTCGTGCAGCTCGCGCGCCAGCGCGTCCTCGACGCTTTCGCCGGTCTCCAGCTTGCCGCCCGGAAACTCCCAGTAACCTTCGTACGGCTTGCCCTGCAGGCGTTGCGCGAGCAGATAGCGCCCGTCCGGCTGCACCATCACGCCGACCGCGACTTCCGTCACCTTGCGGCCGTCCGGCGCCCGCACGGCGCCCTGTGCCAGATCCGCGCTCATGCCTGCTCCTTGCGACCCGACCAGTCACGCGCGAACTGCCACGCGACGCGGCCCGAGCGTGAACCACGCTCGAGCGCCCATACGAGCGCGTCGCCGCGTGCCGTCTCGATCTCCGTATCCGGGCAGCCGAAGTGACGCAGCCAGTGCGCGACGATGTCGAGGTAGTCGTCCTGCTTGAACGGATAGAAGCTGACCCACAGCCCGAAGCGCTCCGACAGCGAGATCTTCTCCTCGACGACTTCGCCAGGGTGAATCTCGCCGTCCGGCAGATGCTTGTACGACTCGTTGTCGCTCATGTACTCGGGCAGCAGATGGCGGCGGTTCGACGTCGCGTAGATCAGCACGTTGTCCGACTGCGCGGCGATCGACCCGTCGAGCGCGACCTTCAGCGCCTTGTAGCCCGATTCGCCGTCCTCGAACGACAGGTCGTCGCAAAACACGATGAACCGCTCCGGACGCTGCGAGATCAGGTCGACGATGTCGCCGAGATCGTGCAGGTCGTCCTTGTCGACTTCGATCAGACGCAGTCCGTCGTTCGCGTACGCATTCAGGCACGCCTTGATCAGCGACGACTTGCCGGTACCGCGCGCGCCCGTCAGCAGCACGTTGTTGGCCGGCTTGCGCTGTACGAACTGCCGCGTGTTCTGGTCGATCAGTGCTTTCTGGCGATCGATGTTGTGCAAGTCGCCGAGCGTGATCGACGACACGGCCGGTACCGGCTGCAGGTAACCGCGCCCCTGGCGCTTGCGCCAGCGGAACGCGTGCGCCGCGTTCCAGTCGATGGCCGCCGGTGCGGGCGGCAGCATCCCTTCGAGACGGCCGAGCAGCGCTTCCGCGCGCGTCAGAAACTGTTCAAGCTTGTCCATGTCGTTCGAGCGCTCCCGATCAGGAGCGGTAATCCGCGTTGATGCTCACGTAATCGTGCGACAGGTCGCACGTCCAGACGGTGGCCTGCGCGTCGCCACGGCCAAGCAGCACGCGGATCGTGATCTCGCTCTGCTTCATCACGCGCTGGCCGTCCTCTTCCTGGTAAGCCGGGTTGCGGCCGCCCGCCTTCGCGACGAGCACATCGTCCAGATAGAGGTCGATCTTGCCGACGTCGAGATCCGCGACGCCCGCATAGCCGATCGCCGCGAGAATCCGGCCCAGGTTGGGGTCGGATGCGTAGAAGGCCGTCTTCACGAGCGGCGAATGGCCGATCGCGTACGCGATCTGGCGGCATTCGGCGACGCTCTTGCCGCCTTCGACCTGCACCGTCATGAACTTCGTCGCGCCTTCGCCGTCGCGCACGATCAGTTGCGACAGCACCTGCGCGACTTCCGTCACCGCGTCGCGCAGCGCCGCATAGGCCGGCGAATCGGTCGACGTGATCGCCGGCAGCGTGCTCTTGCCCGATGCGATCAGGATGAACGAGTCGTTCGTCGACGTGTCGCCGTCGATCGTGATGCAGTTGAACGAGCGGTCGGCGACTTCCTTGACGAGCGTGTCGAGCACCGGCTGCGCGACGTTCGCATCGAACGCGAGGAAGCCGAGCATCGTCGCCATGTTCGGCTTGATCATGCCCGCGCCCTTGCTGATGCCCGTCAGCGTGACCGTGTGGCCGTCGATCGTCACCTGGCGCGACGTCGCCTTCGGCAGCGTGTCGGTCGTCATGATCGCCTGCGCGGCGTCGAACCAGTTCGCGGCGTTGCGGTTCGCGAGCGCGGCCGGCAAGCCGGCCTTCAGACGATCGATCGGCAGCGGCTCGAGGATCACGCCGGTCGAGAACGGCAGCACCTGCGCCGGCCCGATGCCCGCGAGACGCGCGAGTTCCGTACACGTTTCACGGGCGTTCACGAGGCCCGGCTCGCCGGTGCCCGCGTTCGCATTGCCCGTATTCACGACCAGCGCACGGATGCCCGCGCCGCCCGCACGCACCTTCGCCAGGTGCTCGCGGCAGACGGTGACCGGCGCCGCGCAGAAACGGTTTTCGGTGAACACGCCCGCGACCGTCGCGCCTTCGTCGACGGAGATGACCAGCACGTCCTTGCGATTCGGCTTGCGGATGTTCGCTTCCGCCCAGCCGAGCGTGACGCCGGCGACGGGATGCAGTTGGGCGGGATCGATCGACGGAAAATTGACAGCCATGGGGCACACCTGCCGGATGGAAAATGCCGGCACGCGCCGGCATCGATTGGAAGAACCGGCGGCCGCACGCGCGGGCCGCCACAACTCACATCACTGACTCGAAGCTGCGAACGACGCGGCACGCGTGACGCGCGCCGCCGCCGATCATGACAGCTTCCCGTGACATTGCTTGTACTTCTTGCCGCTGCCGCACGGGCACGGGTCGTTGCGGCCGACCTTCGGCATTTCGCCGCCGGGGCCGCTGTGCGTCATCGCGCTGCCGACCATGTCGGCCGTCGCCGTGGCCGCCGCGGCTGCGGTGACGTTCGCGACCGGCGCGCCGGCGTCCGCGTAGTCGGCGTGCTGGTATTCGACGTTCTCGAGATGACCGCCGCGCTCCTCGATCTGCTCGGCCGCCTCTTCCAGCTGCTCCGGCGACTGGATCTGCACGTTCATCACGATGCGCGTGACTTCCTGCTTGATCGCGTCGAGCATCGCGGCGAACAGCTCGAACGCCTCGCGCTTGTACTCCTGCTTCGGGTTCTTCTGCGCATAGCCGCGCAGGTGGATGCCCTGGCGCAGGTGGTCGAGTGCCGCCAGGTGCTCGCGCCACAGGCGGTCGACCGTCTGCAGCATCACCGAGCGCTCGAATGCGCTGAACGATTCGCGGCCGACCATCGCGACCTTCGCCTCGTACTGCTCGTCGGCGGCCGTCATCACTGCGTCGAGGATCTCCTCGGCGGTGATCGACGACGACTCGTTCACCATTTCCTGGATCGCGAGGTCGAGCTGCCAGTCGTTGCGCAGCGCTTCCTCGAGCTCGGGCACGTCCCACTGCTCTTCGATGCTGCCTTCCGGCACGAACTGGCGGACGACTTCGGTGATCACGCCGTGACGCATCGCGGTGATCGTCTCGGTGATGTCGTGCGCCTCGAGCAGCTCGTTGCGCTGCTGGTAGATCACCTTGCGCTGGTCGTTCGACACGTCGTCGTATTCGAGCAGCTGCTTGCGGATGTCGAAGTTGCGCGCTTCGACCTTGCGCTGCGCCGATTCGATCGATCGCGTGACGATGCCCGCCTCGATCGCCTCGCCTTCCGGCATCTTCAGGCGATCCATGATCGAGCGCACGCGGTCGCCCGCGAAGATGCGCAGCAGCGGGTCGTCGAGCGACAGGTAGAAGCGCGACGAGCCCGGATCGCCCTGGCGGCCTGCACGGCCGCGCAGCTGGTTGTCGATCCGGCGCGATTCGTGGCGCTCGGTGCCGATGATGTGCAGGCCGCCCGCAGCCTTGACTTCCTCGTGCAGCGTTTCCCACTCGTCGTGCAGCTTCTGGATGCGACGGGCCTTTTCGTCGGCCGGAATCGCATCGTCGGCCTCGATGAACGCCGCCTGCTTCTCCGCGTTGCCGCCGAGCACGATGTCGGTACCGCGGCCGGCCATGTTGGTCGCGATCGTGATGCGCTTCGGACGGCCGGCTTCCGCGACGATCGCCGCTTCACGCTCGTGCTGCTTCGCGTTCAGCACTTCGTGCGGCAGCCCGGCCTGCTTCAGCAGGTGCGACAGCAGTTCGGAGTTCTCGATCGACGTCGTGCCGACCAGCACCGGCTGGCCACGCTCGTAGCAGTCGCGGATGTCGCGGATCACCGCGTCGTAGCGCTCCTTGGCTGTCTTGTAGATCTGGTCCTGCTTGTCGATCCGCTTCGGCGGGCGGTTGGTCGGGATCACGACCGTCTCGAGACCGTAGATCTCGTTGAATTCGTACGCCTCGGTGTCCGCGGTACCGGTCATGCCGGCCAGCTTCGCGTACATCCGGAAGTAGTTCTGGAACGTGATCGACGCGAGCGTCTGGTTCTCGCTCTGGATCTTCACGTGCTCCTTCGCCTCGACCGCCTGGTGCAGGCCGTCAGACCAGCGGCGGCCGGCCATCAGGCGGCCCGTGAATTCGTCGACGATGACCACTTCGCCATTCTGCACGACGTAGTGCTGATCCTTGTGGAACAGCGTGTGGGCGCGCAGCGCCGCGTACACGTGGTGCATCAGCGTGATGTTCTGCGGCGCATACAGGCTTTCGCCCTCTCCGATCAGGCCCCATTCAGCGAGCAGACGCTCAGCCTTCTCGTGGCCCGATTCCGTCAGGAACACCTGGCGCGCCTTCTCGTCGAGCGTGTAGTCGCCCGGCTTCTCGACGCCCGTGCCGTCGGCCTTCTCTTCGCCGATCTGGCGCTCTAGCAGCGGCGGCAGTGCGTTCATCCGCACGTACAGCTCGGTGTGGTCCTCGGCCTGGCCCGAAATGATCAGCGGCGTACGCGCTTCGTCGATCAGGATCGAGTCCACTTCGTCGACGACCGCGAAGTTCAGGGCCCGCTGCACGCGCGCGTCGGTCTCGTAGACCATGTTGTCGCGCAGGTAGTCGAAGCCGAATTCGTTGTTCGTGCCGTACGTGATGTCCGCCGCGTAGGCCTGCTGCTTCTGGTCGTGCTCCATGCCGGACAGGTTGATGCCGACCGACAGACCGAGGAAGTTGTAGAGGCGCGCCATCCATTCGGCGTCGCGCTGCGCGAGGTAATCGTTGACGGTCACGACGTGCACGCCGCGGCCGGCCAGTGCATTCAGGTACACGGGCAGCGTCGCGACGAGCGTCTTGCCTTCGCCGGTGCGCATTTCCGCGATCTTGCCGTAGTGGAGCACCATGCCGCCGATCATCTGCACGTCGAAGTGCCGCATCTTCAGCACGCGACGGCTCGCTTCGCGACAGACCGCGAAGGCCTCGGGCAGCAGCTTGTCGAGCGACTCGCCGGCCGCGACCCGCTGGCGGAATTCGTCCGTCTTGCCGCGCAACTGGTCGTCCGTCAGCTTCTCGATCTGCGTTTCGAGCGCATTGATCGTCGCGACGGTCTTTTGGTATTGCTTGACGAGCCGCTGGTTGCGGCTGCCAAAAATTTTCTGGAGAAAACCGGTTGTCATCGGATCGGATCCTGCGTCGCAGCACCGGCGCCCGGCGCGTGTTGCGCGCCCCGGCGCCCGAGCCTCGGCGGCTTAGCGAATTAGTGGACTCAAACGTCGAATTTTAGCACGCGGGGACGCGTGCGCCTGCGTCCCGGCCGGACGGGCATCGCGCGCCGGGGCCGGGCGGGCGGAGCCGAAAGCCGCCCGTGCACAGGTCGGCGCGGGTACAATCGGCTGCAACGTCCGCGCGCGCGCGCGCTCGAAGAAAGCCTCGATGAACCGATTTTCCAAGCGTTTCGGCCCGCTCGCCGCCTATCGCCCGCAACCCGTGTCCGAAGTGCTCGGCCGTACCGACGCTTTCGCGGCGCTGCGCGCGGGCGTCGAGCAGATCGCGTCGCTGCAGCGCGACCTGGGCGCATGCCTGCCCGACTATCTGGCAAGTCACGTCGAACCGGGCTTCATCAAGGACGGCACCCTGACCCTCTTTGCCGCGCACAATGCGCTGGCAGCACGGCTGCGACAGGTCGAAGTGCGGCTGCTCGGCGACCTCCAGAAGCGCGGCTGGCCCGTGACGACGCTGCGCGTGCGCGTGCGGCCGAAGGACGCGCCGGAGCCGCCGCACGTGAAGCAGGCGCGGATGACCTCGGCCGGCGCCGCCGCACTGCGTGACCTCGCCGACCACCTCGAACCGTCGCCGCTGCAGGCCGCGCTCGCGCGAATGGCGGCCCGGCACGGCGCGAAGCCGCGTTGACCGCACCGGTCATCGGCGGCCGCCAGCC
>NZ_BBSK01000001.1:0-26229 GCF_001319805.1 Burkholderia sp. E168m22 | reverse complement strand
GAGGGTCGCTTTTTTATCGCTTGCGCTGAACGCCGGTCACGCGAAGGCCGTCTGCGCGTCGAACGCGAACCCCTTCGGTGCAGCCTGCGGATCGTCGAACGTCACGATCTCGTACGCGTCTTCGTGCGCGAGCAGTTCGCGCAGCAACGCGTTGTTCAGGCCGTGGCCCGACTTGTACGCGGTGTACGACGCCAGCAGCGGGTGGCCGATCACGTACAGGTCGCCGATCGCGTCGAGCATCTTGTGCTTCACGAACTCGTCGTCATAGCGCAACCCGTCGTTGTTCAGGATGCGGTACTCGTCGAGCACGATCGCGTTGTCCATGCTGCCGCCGCGCGCCAGGCCGATCTCGCGCAGCATCTCGGCCTCGTGCGCGAAGCCGAACGTGCGCGCACGCGCGATCTCGCGCACGTACGACGTGGTCGCGAAATCGACCTCGAGCTCCTGGCCCGTCTTGTCGACGGCCGGGTGGCGGAAGTCGATCGAGAACTTCAGCTTGAAGCCGAAATACGGATCGAGACGCGCGAACTTGTCGCCGTCGCGGATTTCGACCGGCTTCGTCACCTTGATGAAGCGCTTCGGCGCGTTCTGCTCCTCGATGCCGGCGGACTGGATCAGGAACACGAACGTGGCCGCGCTGCCGTCCATGATCGGGATTTCCTCGGCCGTCACATCGACGTACAGGTTGTCGATGCCCAGCCCCGCACACGCGGACATCAGGTGCTCGACCGTCGACACGCGCACGCCATCCTTCTGCAACACCGACGCGAGCCGCGTGTCGCCGATCGACATCGCCGATGCGGGAATGTCGACCGGCGTGGGCAGGTCGACGCGTGAAAAGACGATGCCCGTGCCGGGCGCGGCGGGACGGAGCGTCAACTCGATCTTGCGGCCCGAGTGGACACCGATACCCACGGTCTTCACGATGGATTTGATGGTGCGCTGCTTCAACATGGTCTTCTTCGTCTTGATTGAAGATATCAATCAGGAGTTATATTCGATAGGCGGGATTATAGCGTAATTCCCTATTCAGCGCTGTCTGAAACTGCGTATCAATCTGTTTCGACAGTTTACCCGCGCCGATACGGGACGGGCCGATGCCCGGAACGGAGGCGTTTCCGGTCATCAGCCCGTGTTACAACTGCCCTGAGGCCGGTGAGCAGCGTTGCCGGAAGGCAACGGCACACCGCACGATCAGGACGTCAACGTCGCGAGAACACTCGCCGCATCGCTCACTTCGAATTTGCCCGGCGCCTCGACGGCCAGCGTCTTGACCACACCGCCGTCAATCACCATCGCGTAGCGCAGGGAACGAATTCCCATGCCACGCGCGGACAAATCCTGCGTCAGCCCCAGCGCATGAGTGAAAGCCGCGCTGCCGTCCGCCATCATGCGCACCTTGCCCGCGGTGTGCAGATCACGTCCCCATGCGCCCATCACGAATGCGTCGTTGACGGACACGCACCAGATCTCGTCGATACCCGCCGCGCGCAATTGCTCGGCGTGCTCGACGTAGCCCGGCACATGCTGCGCCGAGCAGGTCGGCGTGAACGCGCCCGGCAATCCGAAGATCACCACCCGCTTTCCCGCAACCTGGTCGCGCACGCTGTAGGCGTTCGGCCCCAGCGTGCACCCTTCGCGCGCGTCGTCGATGAACTCGAACAATTGCGCGTCGGGCAGCGCGTCGCCCACTTGAATCATGGCTGGTCCCTCATAGCGATACGGTTTTTCAGCGTGTCGCGGACAGCACGGCCCATCCCGCTCCGCTCAAGCGAAGAGGGCACGTTTCCCGGCCCGGCGTCGCATCCGACGCGGCCTGTTTGGGTCCGTAGCATCCGTCACGCCGGCGTTACCGCGGCAACTTCGCCGCGGCTTCGCCTGTGTTTGCGTCAGTCAGCCTGCTTGCGCAGGAAAGCCGGGATGTCGTACGTGTCGACACCCTTCTCCTGCAGCGCCTGCACGTGCGATGCCGCGGTTTCGCGCGAATTGCGCCACACCGCCGGCGTATCGAGCGCGCCGTAGTCGGCCGTGCTGACGTGATGCGGCTGCGCATAGCCGTGCGACACCGCGCTGACCGGCTGGTTGTCCGTACCCGTGCGCAGCAGCGTCATCGGGGCCGACTGCTGCTTCTTCGCCGCACGGCCCAGACCCGTCGCCACGACCGTCACGCGCAGTGCATCGCCCATCGCGTCGTCGTACACCGCACCGAAGATCACCGTCGCATCTTCCGCCGCGTAGCTCTTGATCGTGTTCATCACTTCGCGCGTTTCCGACAGGCGCAGCGAACGGCTCGACGTGATGTTGACCAGCACGCCGCGCGCGCCCGACAGATCGACGCCTTCGAGCAGCGGGCTCGCCACGGCCTGTTCCGCCGCGAGGCGTGCGCGATCGACGCCGGCAACCGTCGCCGTGCCCATCATCGCCTTGCCCTGCTCGCCCATCACCGTCTTCACGTCTTCGAAGTCGACGTTCACGAGGCCGTCGACGTTGATGATTTCCGCGATACCTGCCACCGCGTTGTTCAACACGTCATCCGCGCACTGGAAGCACTTGTCCATCTCGGCGTCGTCGCCCATCACGTCGAACAGCTTGTCGTTCAGCACGACGATCAGCGAGTCGACGTGATCCTCCAGTTGCTGCGAGCCTGCTTCGGCGACGCGCATGCGCTTGCCGCCTTCGAACTCGAACGGCTTGCTGACGACACCCACCGTCAGAATGCCCATCTCCTTCGCGATCTGCGCGACCACCGGTGCGGCGCCCGTGCCCGTGCCACCGCCCATGCCGGCCGTGATGAACACCATGTGCGCGCCGCGCAGTGCGTCGGCGATGCGCTCACGCGCTTCTTCCGCTGCCGCACGACCCATTTCCGGCTTCGCACCGGCGCCCAGACCCGTGTTGCCGAGCTGGATCACCGACGATGCGCGCGAGCGCGACAGCGCCTGGGCGTCCGTATTCATCACGATGAAGTCGACGCCCTGCACGCCGCGGTTGATCATGTGCTGGACGGCATTGCCGCCAGCGCCGCCAACGCCGACCACCTTGATGATGGTGCCGTTGGTTTCGGTTTCCAGCATTTCGAATTCCATTGTTGCCTCCGTCAAGAGAATGACTGCTACTCGGCCGTTATTCGGCAGGAGATCGGGCAACCCCCTGTCGCGCGCCAGCCGCCGGCACCAGCGCGAATTTCGATTCGGTTTGTCAGAAGTTGCTCAGGAACCATTCCTTCATCCGCGAGAACACCTGCCCCGCGTTGCCGGACTGCACGGCGACCTTGCGGCCGCGCATGCGCTGCGCACTGCCTTCGACGAGCAGCCCCATCGCCGTCGAGTAGCGCGGATTGCGCACGACGTCGGAGAGGCCGCCTGCATATTCCGGCGCGCCGATGCGCACCGGTTTCAGGAAAATGTCTTCGCCGAGCTCGACCATGCCCGGCATCATCGACGCGCCGCCGGTAATGACCACGCCGGAGCTCAGGAGTTCTTCGTAACCCGACTCGCGCACGACCTGCTGCACGAGCGAGAACAGTTCCTCGACGCGCGGCTCGATCACGGCCGCGAGCGCCTGGCGCGACAGCGTGCGCGGACCGCGTTCGCCGAGGCCCGGCACTTCGACCATTTCGTCCGGATCGGCGAGCGCCTGCTTCGCGATCCCGTAGCCGACCTTGATGTCTTCCGCGTCCGGCGTCGGCGTGCGCAGCGCCATCGCGATGTCGCTCGTGATCTGGTCGCCGGCGATCGGGATCACCGCCGTGTGGCGGATCGCGCCTTCGGCGAAGATCGCGATGTCGGTCGTGCCGCCGCCGATGTCGACCAGCACCACGCCGAGATCCTTCTCGTCTTCCGTCAGCACCGCCAGCGACGACGCGAGCGGCTGCAGGATCAGGTCGTTCACTTCCAGCCCGCAGCGGCGCACGCACTTGACGATGTTCTGCGCGGCGCTCACCGCGCCCGTCACGATGTGCACCTTCACTTCCAGCCGGATGCCGCTCATCCCGATCGGCTCGCGCACGTCTTCCTGGCCGTCGATGATGAATTCCTGCGTGAGGATGTGCAGCACCTGCTGGTCGGTCGGGATGTTGATCGCCTTCGCGGTCTCGATCACGCGCGCGACGTCCGTCTGCGTGACTTCCTTGTCCTTGATCGCGACCATCCCGCTCGAGTTGAAGCTGCGGATGTGGCTGCCCGCGATCCCCGTGAACACGTTGGTGATCTTGCAGTCGGCCATCAGCTCGGCTTCCTCGAGCGCGCGCTGGATCGATTGCACGGTGGCCTCGATGTTGACCACCACACCTTTCTTCAGACCCTTCGACTCGCTCTGGCCGAGACCGATCACCTCGTAGTGACCCTCGCCCTTCAGCTCGGCGACGATGGCCACCACCTTCGACGTGCCGATGTCGAGGGAAACCAGCAGATCCTTGTAGTCTTTGCTCATAAAGTGCTCTTGCGTGTGATCTCTCGTTACTTCTTGCGCTTGTCGGTATCGGTCAGGAACCGCATGCCTGCCGCGCGAATCGCGAATCCGTTCGGATACCGCAGGTCCGCGTACTCGATGTCGTTGCCCCAACGCTCCGTGACGGCCGGCCACGCGGCGACCAGGCGCTGGCTCCGGTCATGCAGCGTGTCGCTGTTGCGTTCCTTGCCCAGCTCGACCTGCATGCCGTTCGACAGCTTCACCGTCCACGCGTACCGCGCCGACAGCGTCACTTCTTCCGGCGCCGCCTTCAGCGGCGCAAACCATTTCCCGAAGTCGCGATACCGCGTGACGACTTCCTTCGCACTGCCTTCCGGGCCGTCGAACGCCGGCAGCTCCTGCTCCAGCTCGCCCTGGTTCGCGGTGAACAGCTCGCCGTCGACGCTCACCAGCTGATCGCTGCCCCAGGTCCCGAGCGGTTTGTACTCCTCGAGCGTGACAGCCAGCGCATTCGGCCACACCCGGCGCACGCTCGCGTGACGCACCCACGGCATCTGCTCGAACGCCGCGCGCGCCGTATCGAGATCGACCGTGAAGAAATTGCCCTTCAGCCGGCCGACCACGCCCGCGCGCACCGTCGGCGAGTTGATGTGCTCGGTGTCGCCGTCGATCCGGATTTCCCGAAGCGCGAACGTCGGGCGCTGGATCAGCCAGTAGCAGCCGGCCGCCGCCAACACGAGCAGCAGCAGCGCGTACAGCGCGCTGGCGGCAAGGTTGAGTTGGCGAACGTTGTTCCACATACGTCGTTCCGTTCCTGCGTCAGTCGTTGAGCGTGAGCGACAGCACCTTCACGACCAGCTCGGAATAGCCGATGCCGACCGCGCGCGCGGCCTTCGGCGGCAGCGAGTGGTCGGTCATCCCGGGGGCCGTGTTCACTTCGAGGAAATACGCATTGCCGGCCGCGTCGAGCATGAAATCCGCGCGGCCCCAGTCGGTACAGCCGAGCACGTCGAACGCGCGGCGCGCGATGCGCTTCAGTTCCGTTTCCTGTTCCGCCGGCAGGCCGCACGGGATCAGGTACTGCGTATCGTCGGCGACGTACTTCGCGTGGTAGTCGTAGAACTCGCCCGCCGGCACGATCTTGATCAGCGGCAGGTCGAGATCGCCGGCGATGCACGCGGTATATTCGCCGCCGCCTTCGATGCTCTTCTCGACGATCACGATCTTGTCGTGCGTCGCGGCTTCCGCGAGCGCGGCCGGCAGCGCGTCGGCCGTCTTCACCTTCAGCACCGCGACGCTCGAGCCTTCGCTCGCCGGCTTCACGAACAGCGGCAGGCCGAGCTTCGCGACGATGTCGGTCGCGCGCGCGGCCAGGTCGTCGCCGCGCATCACCGTCTCGAACGGCGGCGTCGGCACGCCCGTCTGCTGCCACACGAGCTTCGTGCGGAACTTGTCGAGGCCGAGCGCCGAGCCCAGCACGCCACTGCCCGTGTAGCGAATCCCGTAGAAATCGAGCGCGCCCTGGATCTGGCCGTTCTCGCCGTAGCCGCCGTGCAGCGCATTGAACGCGCGCACGAAACCTTCGTCCTTCAGCGCCGACAGCGGCCGCTCGGCCGGGTCGAACGGATGCGCGTCGACGCCCGCGTCACGCAGGCCCTGCAGCACGAGGCGGCCCGAGGTGAGCGACACCTCGCGCTCGGCGGATTCGCCGCCGAACAACACCGCCACCTTGCCGAAACGTTTCGGATCGATCCCGCTCATGTCATGCCTTCTGTTGAATGTGTTGCACGAGCTTCGCCGGCACGCCGCCGATCGAACCCGCCCCCATCGTGATCACCACGTCGCCGTTCTGCGCGACCTTCGCCAATGCGTCCGGCACGTCGTCGACCGTCGCGACGAACACCGGGTCGACCTTGCCCACCGCGCGCAGCGCGCGCGACAGCGCGTCGCCGCTGGCCGTCGGGATCGCGGCCTCGCCGGCCGCGTAGACTTCCGTCAGCACCAGCGCATCGACCGTCGACAGCACGTTGACGAAATCGTCGAAGCAGTCGCGCGTGCGCGTGTAGCGGTGCGGCTGGAACGCCAGCACGAGGCGGCGGCCCGGGAACGCGCCGCGCGCGGCCGCGATCGTCGCCGCCATCTCGACCGGGTGATGACCGTAGTCGTCGATCAGCGTGTACTGGCCGCCGTCCGCGCTCGGCACGTCGCCGTAGCGCTGGAAGCGCCGGCCGACGCCGTTGAATTCCGCCAGCGCCAGCTGGATCGCGTCGTCCGACACGCCGAGATCGGTTGCGATCGCGATCGCCGCGAGCGCGTTCTGCACGTTGTGCAGGCCCGGCATGTTCAGCACGACCGCGAGCGGCGCGCGCCCTTCGCGGATCACCGTGAAGTGCATCCGGCCGTCGCGCGCGTCGATGTCTTCCGCGCGCACCTGCGCGTCCGGCGACAGGCCGTAGCGCACGACCGGCTTCGAGATGAACGGAATGATCTGCCGCACGTTCGGATCGTCGACGCACACCACCGCGCTGCCGTAGAACGGCAGGCGCTGCGTGAATTCGATGAACGCCTGCTTGAGCCGCGCGAAATCGTGGCCGTAGGTGTCCATGTGGTCGGCGTCGATGTTCGTGATGACTTCGATCACCGGATACAGGTTCAGGAACGACGCATCCGACTCGTCGGCCTCGGCGACGATGAAGTCGCCCGTGCCGAGCCGCGCGTTCGCGCCGGCGCTGATCAGCCGGCCGCCGATCACGAAGGTCGGGTCCAGCCCGCCCGCGGCGAGCACGCTCGCGACGAGGCTCGTCGTCGTGGTCTTGCCGTGCGTGCCGGCGATCGCGATGCCCTGCTTCAGGCGCATCAGCTCCGCCAGCATCACCGCGCGCTGCACGATCGGCACGCCCTGGTGGCGCGCGGCCAGCACTTCGGGGTTGTCCGAGCGCACGGCCGTCGACACGACGACCGCGTTCGCGCCCTCGATGTTCGCCGCGTCGTGGCCGATCGCGATCCGCGCGCCCAGCGCCTCGAGGCGATCGGTCACCGCATTGCGCGACAGGTCCGAGCCGCTGACCGCGTAGCCGAGGTTGACGAGCACTTCGGCGATGCCGCTCATGCCCGCGCCGCCGATCCCGACGAAATGAATGTGTTTGACGATGTGTTTCATTGCAGTGTTTCCAGGTTCGCGCCGGCCGCCTTCGCGCAGACGCGCGCGACTTCGTCGGTGGCCTCGGGCTTCGCGAGCGCGCGCGAACGTTCCGCCATGTCCGCGAGCGACGCCCGCGACTGGCCGCGCAGCCAGTCGGCGAGCAGCTCCGCCGACAGGTCGCGTTGTTGCACCAGCACGGCCGCGCCCGCATCGGCGAGGAACGCGGCGTTGGTCGTCTGGTGATCGTCGACCGCGTACGGGAACGGCACGAACAGCGCCGCCACACCCACCGCCGCGATCTCCGACACCGTCATCGCGCCCGACCGGCAGATCACCAGATCCGCCGCCGCATACGCGGCCGCCATGTCGTCGATGAACGGTACGAGCCGCACGTCCTCGCCGGCCGCGAAACCGGCCGCTTCGTAATTCGCCTTCAGTGCCTCGATGTGCTTCACGCCGGCCTGGTGCACGACGCGCGGGCGCTCGCCCGGCGCCAGCAGCGCCAGCGCGCGCGGCACGACTTCGTTCAGCGCGGCCGCCCCGAGGCTGCCGCCGACGACCAGCACGTTCAACGGGCCGCTGCGCGACGCATAGCGTGCGTGGGGCGGTTCCGTGTGCGCCAGTTCCGCGCGAATCGGGTTACCTGTCCATTCCGCGTGCGGCAGCGCGCCGGGGAACGCGACGAGCACGCGCTTCGCGAGTTTCGCGAGCACCTTGTTGGTCAGGCCCGCGATCGAATTCTGTTCATGCAGCACGAGCGGACGCCCCGACAGCGCGGTCATCACGCCCGCCGGGAACGTGATGTAGCCGCCCATCCCGAGCACGACGTCCGGCCGCACGCGGCGCAGCGCGCCGAGGCTCTGCCAGCATGCGCGCAGCAGGTTGACCGGCAGCGTCAGCTTGGTCTTCAGCCCCTTGCCGCGCAGCCCGCCGAACCGCACGTACTCCATCGGAATGCCGTGCTTCGGTACCAGCGTCGCTTCCATCCCGGCTGGGTTGCCGAGCCATACGACGCGCCAGCCCGCCGCTTCCATCCGGTGCGCGACCGCGAGCCCCGGGAACACGTGGCCCCCGGTGCCGCCTGCCATCACCATCAGCGTGCGTTGCGACGCGGTCATACCTTCCCTCCGCGCATCAGCACCCGGTTCTCGTAGTCCACCCGCAGCAGCACCGCGAGCGCGACACAGTTCAGCAGGATGCCGGAGCCGCCATAGCTCACGAGCGGCAGCGTCAGCCCCTTGGTCGGCAGCAGCCCGAGGTTCACGCCCATGTTGATAAACGTCTGCGCGCCGAACCAGATGCCGATGCCCTTCGCCATCAGGCCCGCGAACGTGCGATCGAGCGCGAGCGCCTGGCGGCCGATTTCGAACGCGCGACGCACGATCCAGTAGAACAGCAGGATCACGACCAGCACGCCGATGAAGCCGAGTTCCTCGCCGATCACCGCGAGGATGAAGTCGGTATGCGCTTCCGGCAGGTAATTCAGCTTCTCCACACTGCCGCCGAGGCCGACGCCGAACCACTCGCCGCGGCCGAACGCGATCAGCGAGTGCGTGAGCTGGTAAGCCTTGCCCTGCGCGTAGCGCTCGTCCCACGGATCGAGATACGCGAAGATCCGCTCGCGACGCCACGGCGACAGCCACACGAGCATCGTGAACGTGCCGACCGCCGTCGCGACGAGGCCGCCGAACAGCTTGCCGTTCACGCCGCCGAGGAACAGCACGCCCATCGCGATCGCGGCGACGACCATGAACGCGCCCATGTCGGGCTCGAGCAGCAGCAGCGCGCCGACCAGGCCGACCGCGAACGCCATCGGCAGGAAGCCCTTCGCGAAGCTCTGCATGTATTCCTGCTTGCGCACCGTGTAGTTCGCCGCGTAGATCGTCACCGCGAGCTTCATGATTTCCGACGGCTGCATGTTCGTGATGCCGAGCGGAATCCAGCGGCGCGCACCGTTCACGCCCTTGCCGACGTGCGGGATCAGCACGATCACGAGGCCGACCAGCGCGATCAGGAAAAGATGCGGCGCGTACTTGTCCCAGGTCGACACCGGCACGCGGAACGCGAGCACCGCCGCGATGAACGCGACGGTGAGCGACACGCAGTGGCGCATCAGGAACGCGTAATCGTGATACGACGCGTATTTCGGCGAATCGGGCATCGCGATCGACGCCGAATACACCATCACGACGCCGAGTCCGAGCAGCGCGATCGCGACCCACAGCAGCGAATAGTCGAAATCGAGCATCCGCGAACGGCTCGGGCGCACGCCGTTGACGACGCTCGCGAGGCCGCCCGTCGCGGCGCGCGTGGCCGATGCGACGCGGCCGCCCGCGGCATTGCCGCCGGTGTCGCGCCGGTCATTGAAGCGGGAGACGAGGCGATCGGACCAGCTCATGGCGTCGCTCCTTTGTCGATGGCGATTGCGTCGACCGCCGCGCGGAACACTTCCGCGCGATGGGCGTAGTTCCTGAACATGTCGAGGCTCGCACAGGCAGGCGACAGCAACACCGCATCGCCCGGCTCGGCGAGCTCGGCTGCTGCGTGCACCGCTGCTTCGAGCGTCGCGTGGTCGGCGAGCGGCACGCCCGTTTCGGCGAGCGTGTCGCGGATCACCGGCGCGTCGCGCCCGATCAGCATCACCGCGCGGCACCAGCGCGCGACCGGCGCGACCAGCGGCGCGAAATCCTGCCCCTTGCCGTCGCCGCCCGCGATCAGCACGATCTTCTGCGCGAGCCCGTCGAGCGCGGCTACCGTCGCGCCGACGTTCGTGCCCTTGCTGTCATCCACATAGTCGACGTCGTCGATCGTCGCGATCACTTCGACGCGATGCGCTTCGCCGCGGTATTCGCGCAGCGCGTGCAGCAACGGTGCGGCCGGAAGGTCGATCGCACGCGCGAGCGCGAACGCGGCCAGCGCGTTCGCCGCGTTGTGCAGCCCGCGGATGCGCAGCGCGTCGGCCGGCATCAGGCGCTTTTGCGCGATGTCGGGCGTATGCGCGGCGTCGCGCTTGCGCCGGCGGGTCGTCGTCGCTTCATCCGGCGCGTCGCGATCGACGGCTTCCACCAGCCATGCGATGCCGTTGTCGCGCGACAGCCCGTAGTCGCCGTCCTGCGTCGGCTCGTTCAGGCCGAACGTGACCGTGCGCGGCGCGTCGGCCGCGCCAACTGCGGGAGCGAACTTCATCACGGCTGCGTCGTCGCGGTTCAGCACGCGCGTCGTCGTCGCGCCGAAGATCCGGCCCTTTGCCTGCGCGTATGCGTCGAAGCTGCCGTGCCAGTCGAGATGGTCCTGCGTGATGTTGAGGATCGCGGCCGCGTCGGGCGCAAACGTGCGCGCGGTCTCGAGCTGGAAGCTCGACAGTTCGAGCACCCAGACGTCGGGCAGCGCGGTTTCGTCGATCGCGCTCGCGAGCCGGTCGAGCATCGCCGGGCTGATGTTGCCCGCGACGGCGACCTTCTTGCCCGAACGCTGGCACAGCAGGCCCGTGAGGCTCGTCGTCGTGGTCTTGCCGTTGGTGCCGGTAATCGCGAGCACCTTCGGCTGGTAGCCGCTCGTGCCGAGCGCGCGCAACGCCTGCGCGAAGAATTCCAGTTCACCCCATACCGCGACACCGCGCTCGTTCGCGGCCGCGACGAGCGCCGCGAGCGCCGGCTCCAGCGGCGACAGGCCGGGGCTCAGTCCGACGATCTCGACGCCGCCGTCGAGCAATGCGGGCGTGAACGCCCCGCCGACGAATTCCGCATCGATGCCTTCGGCCTGCAGCGCGGCAAGGTTCGGCGGCGCCTCGCGGGTATCGGCAATACGCAGCCGGCACCCGTGCCTCGCGCACCATCGCGCGATCGCGAGACCCGATTCCCCGAGCCCCAGTACGAGCACCATCGGCCGTTGCCGATCTCCAAACATCTCGCCAGACATCCTTGTTACCTTTCCTTTACCGCAGCTTGAGGGTGGTCAGACCGAACAGGCACAGCATCAGCGTGATGATCCAGAAACGCACGACCACCTGCGTTTCCTTCCAGCCGGACAATTCGAAATGGTGGTGCAGCGGCGCCATCTTCAGCAGGCGCCGCCCTTCGCCGTAACGCTTCTTCGTGTACTTGAACCACGACACCTGCAGCATCACCGACAGCGTTTCCGCGACGAAGATGCCGCCCATGATGAACAGCACGATTTCCTGGCGCACGATCACCGCGACCGTGCCGAGCGCGCCGCCCAGCGCCAGCGCGCCGACGTCGCCCATGAACACCTGCGCGGGGTGCGTGTTGTACCAGAGGAACGCGAGCCCGGCCCCGCCCATCGCGGAACAGAAGATCAGCAGCTCGCCCGCGCCCGGGATGTGCGGGAACAGCAGGTATTTTGAATAGACCGCGCTGCCCATCACGTACGCGAACACACCAAGCGACGCGCCCACCAGCACGACCGGCATGATCACGAGGCCGTCGAGACCGTCGGTCAGGTTCACCGCGTTGCTCGCGCCGACGATCACGAAGTAGGTCAGCACGATGAAGCCCCACACGCCGAGCGGGTAGCTGATCGACTTCAGGAACGGCAGCATCAGGTCGGCGCGCGCCGGCAGCCCCATCGACAGGCCGCTCCGCACCCATGCCATGAACAGGTCGAACACGCGCACGTTGTTCGCCTCGGACACGCTGAACGCGAGATAGACGGCCGCGAACAGCCCGATCACCGATTGCCAGAAATACTTCTCGCGCGACGACATCCCGCGCGGGTCCTTGTGGACGACCTTGCGGTAATCGTCGACCCAGCCGATCACGCCGAAGCCGAACGTGACGAGCATCACGATCCAGATGAAACGGTTCGTCAGGTCGCCCCACAGCAGCGTCGCGACCGCGATGCCGATCAGGATCAGCACGCCGCCCATCGTCGGCGTTCCGGACTTGACGAGGTGGGTCTGCGGGCCATCCTTGCGCACGGCCTGCCCGACCTTCATTTGCGTCAGCTTGCGGATCACCCACGGTCCGCACACGAGCCCGATCCCGAGCGCGGTGATGGTGGCCATCACCGCCCGGAACGTGAGGTACGTGAACAAGCGCAAAAAGCTTGCGTCTCCTTGCAGCCATTGCGCCAGCGCCAGCAGCATGCTTCCTTCCTTCCTTCTACTCAGTGTGCGGCGGGCACGGTGCCCGCCGCGGGTTGGTTCGTCAGCGCGTCGACCACGCGCTCCATCTTCATGTACCGCGAGCCCTTCACGAGCACCGTCGCCTGCGCGCCGTAACCGGCCGCGAGCAGCGCCGACACGAGCGCGCCGACGTCGTCGAAATGGCGTGCCGTGTCGCCGTAGGCCGTGCACGCGTCGCGCGATGCGTCGCCGAGCGCGAACAGCGCGTCGATCCCGCGTTCGCGCGCGTACGCGCCGATCTCGCGATGGAAGGCCGGCCCTTCGTCGCCGACTTCGCCCATGTCGCCGATCACCAGCACGCGCGGCGCCGGATGCGCGGCGAGCACGTCGATCGCGGCCCGCATCGAATCGGGGTTCGCGTTGTACGTATCGTCGACGACCGTCGCGCCCGCGAGGCTGCCGACGCTCGCCTGCTTCACCTGCAGCCGGCCCTTGACCGGTTCGAACGATTCGAGGCCCTGCCGGATCGCCGACAGCGCGACGCCGGCGCCGAGCGCCGCGGCCGTCGCGGCCAGCGCGTTCCGCGCGTTGTGCTCGCCGAGCGCGCGCAGCCGCACCGTGACGGCGCCGGCCGGCGTGTCGATCGCGAGTTCGCCGCCGTGCATGCGACCGACGATCTGCGCGTCGCTCTGCCGTTCGGCGTCGTGCAGCGCGAAATCGAGGATGCGGTTGCCAGTCGCCGCGACGCGCCAGATGCCCGCGTACGCGTCGTCGGCCGGGAACACCGCGACGCCGTCCGGCGGCAGCGCGTGAATCACGGCCGCATGTTCGAGCGCGACGGCTTCGACCGTCGCCATGAATTCCTGGTGCTCGCGCTGCGCGTTGTTGACGAGCGCGACCGTCGGCGCGGTGAGGCGCGCGAGGACTTCGGTTTCGCCCGGATGGTTCATGCCGATCTCGATCACCGCGAGACGATGCGCGGCCGACAGGCGCAGCAGCGTCAGCGGCAGGCCGACATCGTTGTTCAGGTTGCCGGCCGTCGCGAGTCGCGCGTCGGCGCCGACCGCCGCCGCGAAGATCGACGCGATCATTTCCTTGACGGTCGTCTTGCCGTTGCTGCCCGTCACCGCGACGAGCGGCAGCGGGAATCGCATCCGCCAGCCGTGCGCGAGCGCGCCGAGCGCGGCACGCGTTTCGCCGCCTTCGATCATTGGCATCGCGACGTCCGCCGGCGCGTGCGCGACGAGCGCCGCGGCAGCGCCGCGCGCGGCAACGTCGCCGAGAAAGTCGTGCGCATCGAAACGCTCGCCCTTCAGCGCGACGAACAGGTCGCCCGGGCCGACCGTGCGGCTGTCGGTCGACACGCGGTCGAAAGTGACGCCCGCGTCGCCGTGGACGGTGGCGCCGGGAATCAGGCGGGCGGCTTCGCCGAGGCTGAGCGTCGTCATTCGGCGCCTCCCTTGCCGTGCGTCGCGCGCGCTGCGAGCGCGAGCCGCGCGTGATCCTGGTCGGAGAACGTACGCTTCTTGCCCATGATTTCCTGCGTGGCCTCGTGGCCCTTGCCGGCCAGCACGACGACATCCTCGCGTGCGGCGCCCCGCACCGCCTGCAGGATCGCGCTGGCGCGATCCTCGATACGGCGTGCGCGATCAGGCGCGGTCATGCCCGCGACGACCTGGTCGATGATGTGCTGCGGATCTTCGCTGCGCGGGTTGTCGCTCGTGACGACGACTTCGTCGGCGAGCCGCTCCGCGATCGCGCCCATCAGCGGACGCTTCGTCGCATCGCGATCGCCGCCGCAGCCGAACATGCAGACGAGCCGACCGCCGCGCGCCGCGGCGATCGGGCGCAGCGCGTCGAGCGTCTTTTCGAGCGCGTCGGGCGTGTGCGCGTAGTCGATCACGACGAGCGGCTCGTCGTTCTGCAACCGGCCGCCGAGCCGCTGCATCCGGCCGTTGACCGACTCGAGCCGCTCGATCTCGGCGAGTGCCGCGTCGAACGGCACGTCGGCCGCGAGCAGCGCGCCGAGCACCGCGAGCAGGTTGCTGACGTTGAACGTGCCGAGCGTGCCGACCTCGACGTTCGCGTCGCCCCACGACGAACGCAGGCGGAATGCGGTACCCGTCGCGGTGGCGCGCACGTCGAGCGCGACCAGTTCGCGATCGGCGTCGGGCGCCGGTGCATCGCCGATCCCGTACGCGATCGTGCGCACGCGACCGGCCAGCTTCTCCAGCAGGCGGCGGCCCGCCGCATCGTCGCGGTTGATCACCGCCGCGCGCAGCCCGCGCCACGCGAACAGCTTCGCCTTCGCGGCCTCGTACGCATCGAATGTGCCGTGATAGTCGAGGTGATCCTGCGTGAGGTTCGTAAACACCGCGACGTCGAACGCCGTCCCGTTCGCGCGCCCCTGATGCAGCGCGTGCGATGACACCTCCATCGCCACGGCCTGCGCACCCGCGTCGCGCAATTGAGCGAGACTGCGCTGAAGTTGCGGCGCGTCGGGCGTCGTGAAGCCGGTCGGCACGAGCTGACCGGGCATCCCGGTGCCGAGCGTGCCGATCACCGCGCACGGCTGGTGCAGTGCCGTCAGCGCGGTGGCGATCCATTGCGTGCACGACGTCTTGCCGTTCGTGCCCGTGACACCGACCGCCAGCAGGCTGTCGCTCGGGTCGCCGTACCAGCCGCTGGCGATCTCGCCGGCGAGCTGGTCGAGCGCCGGCACCGCCAGCGCGACGGGTACGGCCGGCGCGGCCGGTGCGTGGGCCAGCCCTTCCGGCTGATACAGCACGGCGGCCGCGCCGCGTGCGACGGCATCCGCCATGAAAGCGCGGTTATCTGCCCCGTCGACCGCATACGCGACGAACACGTCGCCAGCCTCGAGGCTGCGCGTGTCGGCATGCAGTTGCGCCGTGGGGGCCACATGCTGACGCAGCCACGCAAGCGCGGCTGCGATCTGCTGATGCGCCGGATGGGAACTGCGGGCGGCGCTCATCGAACAACTCCTGGTGAATTACGCGTCGTGCTGGACACGATCATATGCTTCGCGCCGCCATTCGTAGCCAGCTTTTGCGGGCCCTTTGCGGCAGGGGAGTCCGGCGAATCGTCGGACACCACGAGCTGCTTGATCGGCATGTTCGGCGGAACGTTCAACGCACGCATCGTGTCGCCGGCGATCGCCGAGAATACGGGGCCGGACACCTGGCCGCCGAAGTGGCTGCCGGCAGTCGGTTCGTCGACCGACACCGCGATCACGACACGCGGATTCGGCATCGGCGCCATCCCGACGAACGACGCGCGATACTTGCGCGTGTAGCCGTGCCCTTCATGTTTGTACGCGGTACCGCTCTTGCCACCGACGCGATAGCCCGGCACGGCCGCATCCGGCGACGTGCCGCCCGGGGCGACCACCGTCTCCAGCATCGAGCGCACTTCGCGCGCGGTGGTCGGATTGAACACCTGCGTGCCCGCGACCGGCTGATTGGGGTCGGTCTTGAAAATGGTCACGGGCATCAGCTCGCCGTCGTGCGCGATCGCCGTGTACGCCCGCGCGAGCTGGAACAGCGACACCGACAGGCCGTAGCCGTACGACATCGTCGCCTGCTCGATGCGGCGCCAGCTCTTCCACGGACGCAGGCGGCCGGCCACCGCGCCCGGGAAGCCGACCTTCGGCGCCTGGCCGAGGCCGATGCTCGTATACATATTCCACATTTCCTCGGGCCGCATCGTCATCGCGATCTTCGTCGCGCCGATGTTGCTCGACTTCTGGATCACGCCGCCGACCGTCAGCGTGCCGAAACCCGCGTCGTCGGTGATCGGCGCGCCGTCGAGCACGAAATGCCCGTTGCCCGTCTCGACGAGCGTATTCGGCGTCACGCGGTGCAGGTCGAGCGCGAGCGACACCGTGAACGGCTTCATGATCGAGCCCGGCTCGAACACGTCGGTCATGATCCGGTTGCGCAACTGCTCGCCCGTCATGCGCGAGCGGTCGTTCGGGTTGTACGTCGGGTAGTTGACGAGCGCGAGCACTTCGCCGGTACGCACGTCGACGACCATCGCCGCGCCGGCCTTCGCCTTGAACTTCTCGACGGCGGCCTTCAGGTTCGCGTACGCGATGTACTGGATCTTGCTGTCGATCGACAGGTCGACGTCGGTGCCGTTGTGCGGCGGAATCTGCTCGGCGACATCCTCGATGATGTGCCCCATCCGGTCCTTGATCACGCGGCGCATGCCCGAGGTGCCGGACAGCATCTTCTGGTCGCCCAGTTCGACGCCTTCCTGGCCCTCGTCCTCGACGTTCGTGAAGCCGATCAGGTGAGCGGTGATCTCGCCTTCCGGATAGAAGCGCTTGTATTCGTTGCGCTGATAGATGCCGGGAATGTCGAGCGCGGCGACCTTGTCCGCGACGTCGATCGGCACCTGGCGCTTCACGTAGACGAAACCCTTGTCTTCCGACAGCTTCACCCGCAACTCCTTCGACGTCATGCCGAGGAGCTTGCCGAGCTGGTTGACCTTGTCGGCATCGAGATCGTCCGGCACCGCGTCGGGAATCGCCCAGATCGCGCGCACCGGCAGGCTCGTCGCGAGCACGAGCCCGTTACGGTCGAGGATCTTGCCGCGCGTCGCAGGCAGTTCGATCGTGCGCTGGTAGCGGCTTTCGCCCTGCTTCTGATAGAACGCGTTGCCGGGCCCCTGGATCCAGAACGCCCGTGCGGCCAGCGCGACGAACGCCATGAACAGCAGGAACACGACGAGCTTCGAGCGCCACATCGGCAAATGAACGCCCAGCACGGGGCTCGACGAGAACTTCACGTTCTGGCGCTTCGGGGACGGCTTCATCGCGCGCCCCCCTTGCCCTTGCCAGCCGTGTCGGCCGACGCCGGGATCGGCGCGTCGATCGCCTTCGCGGCGCCCGCCGGCAGCGTCAGGTATTGTGTGCGGCCGGTCGAGATCGGCTGCATTTTCAGCGAATCGTTCGCGAGCTGCTCGATGCGCGACGTCTTCGACAGCGCGCTCTGCTGATATTGAAGCTGCGCGTAGTCCTGCTGGAGCTGACGCTCCTGCGACTGCGCACGCTGCAGCTGGATGAAGATCTGGCGTTGCTGGTTCGTCGAGTTGACGACCGACAGCGCGCAACCCATCACGATGATCAGCAGGAAGATATTGAGGCGGCTCATGGCGTGACGCGCTCCGCGATGCGCATCACGGCCGAGCGGGCGCGCGGATTCGCGGCGACTTCCGCTTCGCTCGGAAACTGGCGGCTGATGATCTTGAGCGGCGGGCTCGGGAGGTCGACGGCGCGGATCGGCAAGCGACGATCGACCGCAGGCGCACTCGCGTGCGCCTGCATGAATCGCTTGACGATCCGGTCCTCGAGTGAATGAAAGCTGATGACCACCAGCCGCCCCCCTTGCTCCAGCAACGACAGTGCCGCGTCTAGTACGACTTGCAGGTCCGCAAGCTCTTGATTGACGTGAATCCGTATAGCCTGAAAGGTGCGGGTTGCCGGATCCTTGCCCTTCTCACGGGTTTTGACGACGTGACCCACGATTTGGGCAAGCTCGCCCGTGGTGTCGAGAGGCCCAAGACGGTCGGACTCTGCCCGGCGAGCAACAAGCGCCTTTGCAATCTGAAAAGCAAACCGTTCTTCCCCATAATCCCGTATCACCTCCGTCAATTCCTGCACCGAAGCCCGCGCGAGCCATTCGGCCGCCGACTCGCCACGCGTCGGATCCATTCGCATGTCCAGCGGACCATCGGCGCGGAAACTGAAGCCGCGCGCCGGATCGTCCACCTGCGGCGAGGACACGCCCAGGTCCAGCAACACCCCCGACACCTTCTCGACGCCGCGCGCCGCAAGCGCGTCGCGCATCGATGCAAAGCTGTCATGCACGATCGAGAAGCGCGCATCCTCGATGCCCTGCGCCGTCTCGATCGCCCTCGGATCCTTGTCGAACGCGATCAGCCGTCCGGCCGACGCCAGCCGCGCGAGCACCGCGCGGCTGTGCCCGCCGCGCCCAAACGTGCCGTCGACATACACGCCGTCCGGCCGCGTCACGAGCGACTCGACCGCTTCATCCAACAGCACCGTCCGATGCCGCAATTCATTTCCCATCGCGGGCGTCTCCGTCACCGCAATCAGAACGTGAAATTCTTCAGCGCGTCGGGCATGCCCTGCGCCATCGCTGCCTGCTCCTTCGCGTTGTAGGTCTGCGAATCCCACAGCTCGAAGTGACTACCCATTCCCAACAACATGACTTCCTTTTCCAGTCCGGCTGCCATGCGCAGCTCGGGCGATACAAGAATCCGGCCCGCGCTGTCGAGATCGACGTCCATCGCATTGCCGAGAAAAATTCGCCGCCACCAGTGCGCGTCCATCGGCAGCGCGGCGATCTTGGCGCGGAACACCTCCCATTCGGGGCGCGGAAACAGCAACAGGCAGCCGTCCGGGTGCTTGGTCACAGTCACCCGTCCTTCTGCCTGTCCTTGCAGCGCTTCGCGATAGCGAGACGGCACCGACATCCGCCCTTTCGCATCGAGCGTCAGCGCCGACGCCCCTTGGAACACTTTCCGCTCTCCCGTTCAGGGCACCGAAGCACCCGCTCAATGCTGAGAATTTAGCCGGAACAGCCTGCTAAATCACACAAAAATACACTTTCTCACACTGTCTCCCACTTTAGAGGAAGGGTGTGGCACGGTCAAGGGAGCGGCCCGCTTTTTTGACGAATTTTGTTAGTTAGAACAAGGACTTACGCGCACATGCTCATGCGGCCCCTCATTCCAAAAACCGTTATAAATGAATGAGCTAGTGCAACTTGTGAAGGTGATACGTGAGAAAGACGGGCCAGACGGGCGTGCGGACGGGGCTTTCGGGGGCGGGAAAACGAGGAGGGAGCGGGCGATATCGGGGGTGGTGGACCGGGGCGGCGTCCCACGCCATCCCCGGCGCAAATCTCAGAGATAGTACGCAGTGCTCGTCATGACTTTCGACGCGGCGCGCATCAGCATCCGCGCGGGCAGCGGCAGCTCGATCCCGCCGGCGTCGGTCGCGGCCTTGCCGTGCTTCACCTCGTCGATCCGCATCTGGTCGACGATCGCGCGCGACGCGGTATCGGTCGGCGGCAGCTCGGACATGTGACCTTCGAGATGGCTCTCGACCTGCCGCTCCGTCTCGGCCATGAAGCCGAGGCTGACCTTGTCGCCGAGCGTGCCGGCCGCGACGCCGATCGCGAGGGCGCCGGCATACCACAGCGGATTCAGCAGGCTCGGGCGCGAATCGAGTTCCTTCAGGCGGTGCGCGGTCCACGCGAGGTGATCCTCCTCCTCGCGCGCGGCTTCCTCGAACATCGCCTTCGCCGACGCCGTGCGCGCGGTGAGCTTCTGCGCCTGATAGAGCGCCTGCGCGCAGACCTCGCCGACGTGATTCACGCGCATCAGGCCGGCCGCGTGCGTGCGTTCGGCGGACGTCAGTTCGACGTCCGGCGTATCGGCCGGCACGGGCACCGGCCGGCTCATCCGGCTAATGCCGGTCAGCGATCGCAGGCCGCGATCGAATTCGCTGATCAGTTCATCCAACACCATCCTGTTCTCCTGGCTGCAGGTGCCGCTGCGCGCGGCAAGGGCACGAGTCCGCTGCGTAACCGACTTGATTATTCAGCGGAAATTGCGGTTAACCCGTGATTTTAACCATTGTTGCATAAAGGAAACATGGCGGTGTTGAGCTGCAGCATTTCGCTTTGTGGCAAAAACCGGCTTTGCTACATTACGTGCGACTTCTTGCGAAGTTGATGGGGCCCGTCGCCAGAACATAACTATCCGCCCCGCCAAAAAAATTCAGTGATTCTTGGAGATCCGTTAATGAAAAAGTCGCTTCTCGCGCTCGTCGCGCTGGGCGCGTTCGCTGGCGCTGCCCATGCGCAAAGCAGCGTGACGCTTTACGGCATCATCGATGAAGGCTTCCTCTTCAACAACAACGCAGGCGGCAAGCACTTGTACGGCCTGGCGAGCGGCGTGATGCAGGGTAGCCGCTTCGGCCTGCGCGGCACCGAAGACCTCGGTGGCGGCCTGAAGGCGATCTTCACCCTCGAAAACGGTTTCGACGTGAACAGCGGCAGGCTCGGTCAGGGCGGCCTGATGTTCGGTCGTCAGGCTTACGTCGGCCTGTCGAGCCAGTACGGCACGGTCACGCTGGGTCGTCAGTACGACTCCGTCGTCGACTTCGTCGGCCCGCTCGAGGCAGGCGACCAGTGGGGCGGCTACATCGCCGCTCACCCGGGCGACCTCGACAACTTCAACAACGCGTATCGCGTGAACAACGCGGTCAAGTTCACGAGCGCGAACTACGGCGGCCTCACATTCGGCGGCTTGTACAGCTTCGGCGGCCAGGCAGGCCAGTTCTCGAAGAACCAGGTCTGGTCGCTCGGCGCAGGCTACACCAACGGCCCGCTCGTCCTCGGCGTC
The DNA here is from genome assembly GCF_001319805.1 of Burkholderia sp. E168m22. Classification (NCBI taxonomy): domain Bacteria; kingdom Pseudomonadati; phylum Pseudomonadota; class Betaproteobacteria; order Burkholderiales; family Burkholderiaceae; genus Burkholderia; species Burkholderia sp. E168m22. Next base: position 5,137 of record NZ_BBSK01000001.1, on the reverse strand, counting down.
GGTTACTTGAACGCACGTACGCCGAACCAGTTCGGCGGCATGTTCAACAACGGGTCGACGTCGTCGTCGGTTTCGTCGCCGGTCTACGGCGCGTACGCGAACAACGCGAACACGTACCAGGTCATCGGTGCAGGCGGCGCTTACACGTTCGGTGCAGCGACGATCGGCGCGACGTACTCGAACACGAAGTTCAAGGGCTTCTCGGCAGGCCCGTTCGTGAACCAGACCGCGACGTTCAACAACGGCGAAATCAACTTCAAGTACCAGTTGACGCCGGCGTTGATCCTCGGCGCGGCGTACGACTACACGCAAGGCAGCAAGATCGATGGCAACTCGGCAGCCAAGTACCACCAGGGCTCGCTGGGCGTCGACTACTTCCTGTCGAAGCGTACCGACGTCTACGCGATCGGCGTGTACCAGCACGCATCGGGCAACGTGCTCGATTCGAACGGCAACGTCCTGAAGGCAACGGCAGCGATCAACGGTCTGGCCGGGTCGAGCACGAGCAACCAGGTCGCGGCACGCGTCGGTATCCGTCACAAGTTCTAATCAGCTTGCCTGACAAGCCGCAGCATATTGAAGGCGCCTTCGGGCGCCTTTTTCTTTTGTGGTGAGGCGGTGACGGTGGTGGATCAGCGGGTCGGTGGGTCGGTGGGTCGGTGGGTCGGTGGGTCGGTGGGTCGGTGGGTCGGTGGGTCGGTGGGTCGGTGGGTCGGTGGGTCGGTGGATCGGTGGATCGGTGGATCGGTGGATCGGTGGATCGGTGATTGGTGATTGGTGATTGGTGATTGGTGATCGGATGATAGCTGTCGACACGCCCCCCAGCCGTCAGCTCGAAACGCAAGGCTTGCCGCCGCGTCCCCACGAAACAGGCGCTTCCGGTCATCCACCCACAGCCGCAAACAAAAAACCCGGCACAGGCCGGGCTTTTCGTTCAACCGCATCGTTGCGTGCGTTGCGTACGTTACGCACGCCCATCGCGCAGTTCGCGCCGCAGGATCTTGCCGACGTTCGTCTTCGGCAGCTCCGTACGGAACTCGACCAGCTTCGGCCGCTTATACCCGGTGAGCCGCTCCTTGCAGTAGGCAAGGATGTCCTTGTCGGTCAGCGCCGGATCCTTTTTCACGATGAACAGCTTCACGGCTTCGCCGGAATGCTCGTCCGGCACGCCGACCGCCGCCACCTCGAACACGCCCGGATGCGACGCCACCACGTCCTCGACTTCGTTCGGGTACACGTTGAAGCCGGACACCAGAATCATGTCCTTCTTGCGATCGACGATCTTCACGTAACCGCGCGCATCCATCACGCCGACGTCGCCTGTCTTGAAGAAGCCGTCCGCGAACATGACCTTCGCGGTCTCGTCCGGCCGGTTCCAGTAGCCGGCCATCACCTGCGGCCCGCGGATGCAGATCTCGCCCGGCTCGCCGAGCGCGACGTCGTTGCCGGCATCGTCGCGGATCGCGACTTCGGTCGACGGCAGCGGCAGGCCGATCGTGCCGCTGTATTCGGTCGCCGTCACGGGGTTGCACGTCGCCACCGGCGACGTTTCGGACAGCCCGTATCCTTCGATGATCGCGGTACGCGTCTTTTCATACCAGCGCTTCGCGACGCCCTCCTGGATCGCCATGCCGCCGCCGTTGGCGATCACGAGCTTCGACAGGTCAAGCTGACCGAATTCGGGATGGTTCAGCAGCGCGTTGTAGAGCGTGTTGACGGCCGGAATCGTCGAGATCTGGTAGCCCTTCAGCTCCTTGATCATGCCGGCGATGTCACGCGGGTTCGGGATCAGGATGCCCATGCCGCCCGTCCGCATCGTCAGGAAACCGCAGACGGTCAGCGCGAACACGTGATACAGCGGCAGCGCGACAACTGTCACGAACTGTTCCACCTCCGGATACTTCTCGTGAGCCGGATGGTGCCAGGCGCCGGCCTGCAGCACGTTCGACACAATGTTCCGGTGCAGCAGCGTCGCACCCTTCGCGACACCGGTCGTACCGCCCGTGTACTGCAGGAACGCGACGTCGTCGGGGCCGATCTTCTGCGGCTTGAACGCCAGTCGCGCGCCCTCCGACAGCGCGGCCTTGAAGCGCGTGAACGACGGCAGCTGCCACGCAGGCACCATCTTCTTCACGTTGCGCACCACGTAATTGACGAGCCATCCCTTGATGCCCAGCAGATCGCCCATCGATGCGACGACCACGTGCTTGACGGCCGTATTGGCGATGACGGCCTGCAGCGTCGACGCGAAATTCTCCAGGATGACGATTGCCTCCGCACCGCTGTCCTTCAGCTGATGCTCGAGTTCGCGCGGCGTATAGAGCGGATTGACGTTGACGACGGTATAGCCGGCGCGCAGGACCGCGGCGATCGTCACCGGGTACTGCAGCACGTTCGGCATCATGATCGCGACCCGCGCCCCGCGCGCCAGGCCGCGGGATTGCAGCCATGCGCCGAACTGGCGCGACAGCTTGTCGAGTTCGCCGTACGTGATGCCCTTGCCCATGCAGACGAACGCGGTACGGTCGCGATACTGACGGAAGCTCTCGTCGAGCAGGTCCGGGACGGACGGATAAGGAGAGGAGTCAATTTCGGCTGGAACGCCGGGGGGGTACGATTTCAGCCAAATTTTGTCCATACCGCGCGTCTCCTCACAGATTTTCGAATGGTCGTGCTAAAACGCATCGTAACGGCTCCCCCGCCCCGAGACAACAGGGTTAGATGTCCACTTCGAACTTCCATATCAATTTCGTCTGATGATACGGCGATATTCGATCAAATCCGCTCAACTTCCACAAGACAATCGTAAAACGTCGCCGAATTCCCCAGATCGGTCAGTGCCTGACTCGTCACCTCGTTCGCGTTCCTGCCGTCCGGCGACAGCTTCTTCCACCAGATCGACAATCCGACGACGAGCCCGGCACGCGCACGGTCGGTAATGCGCGCGAGCGCCTGCATCGAGCCACGGTCATTGAAGATGCGCACGGTGTCGCCCTCCGCGATGCCGCGCGCATCGGCGTCGGACGGGTGCATGTCGAGGTGCGGCTCGCCTTCCGTCGAGCGCAGGCTGTCGACGTTCACGAATGTGCTGTTCAGGAAGTGGCGGGCCGGTGGCGAAATCATCGCCAGCGGATAGCGCGCGGCAAGCTCGGGCGCGGCTTCAGCCGACTCGAACGGAGGCAGGTAGTCAGGGACCGGGTCCATACCCATCTGTTCGAGCCGGGGGCTGTAAAACTCGCACTTGCCGGAGGGCGTGCGGAAACCACCATTCGCAAACGGCGCCTCCGGCAGCTTGAGCTTCAGCCAGCCGGCCTGCTTCAGCGTGTCCCAGTCGCTGTCGAGCGCCGGATCGTCCCAGCGAAGCGCCGCGCGAGCGACCTCTTCGTCGCTGTGATAAAGCGCCGGTTCGTCGAGTCCCATGCTGCGCGCGATCCCGCGGAAGATCTCCGTGTTCGGCCGCGCGTGTCCTACCGGCGGAATCGCCGGCAGGTTCGCCATCACGTAGGTATGGCCGTACGACTTATGCACGTCCAGATGCTCGAGCTGCGTCGTCGCCGGCAATACAATGTCGGCGAAATCGACCGTATCTGTTTTGAAGTGCTCGAGAACGACCGTGAATAAGTCGTCGCGAGCAAAGCCCGCGGCGACCTTCGACGAGTCCGGCGCGACCGCCACCGGATTCGAGTTGTACACGATCACCGCTTCGACTTGCGGCCCGAACGTCGCGTCGCCCGGGTGCAGCAGTGCGTCGCCGATCGCGTTCATGTTGATGATGCGCGGCAGCTTATGCGGCCAACCCGGCATCAGATCCGGACGCAGCAGCGCCGCCTGGTTGACCGGCGCGGATTCCGACGACGAGAGCAGCAGGCCGCCCGCCCGATCGCGCCACGCCCCCGTCAGTGCCGGCAGGCTGGCAATCGCACGCACCGCATTGCCGCCGCCGCGAACACGCTGCATACCGTAGTTGAGGCGGATCGATGCCTTGCGGGTGGAGCCGTAGCGACGGGCAAGATCGACCAGTTCCGACGCGTCGATGCCACAGATCTGCGCGACACGTTCCGGCGGATAGGTCAGGGCGCGCGCCTTCAGTTCGTCGAAGCCGAGCGTATGGTCGGCGATGTAGTCGTGATCGAGCAGGTTTTCGGTGATCAACACATGCATCATGCCGAGCGCAAACGCGCCATCGGTACCGGGCTTCAATGCAATGTGCTGATGGCATTTCTCCGCGGTCAGCGAACGATACGGGTCGATCGCGACCAGACGCGCGCCACGGCGCTTCGCTTCCTGGGCGCGGGTCCAGAAGTGCAGGCTCGATGCAATCGGATTCGCGCCCCATATCAGAATCAGTTCGCTTTCCTCGAAGTACTCGAGGTGCATGCCGACACTGCCGCCGTACGTGTATCGCAACCCCGCTGCGCCGGCCGCCGCGCAGATCGCACGCTCCAGCCGCGAAGCGCCGAGCTTGTGGAAGAAGCGTTGGGCAATGCCCTCGCCTTGCACGAGCCCCATCGTTCCCGCATAGCTGTACGGCACGATCGCTTCCGGCGCACGCGCGGCGATTTCACCGAGGCGACGTCCGATCTCATCGAACGCCTCGCTCCAGCTGATCGGCACGAAGCGCCCTTCCCCTTTTGCGCCGACGCGCTTGAGCGGGACAGTGAGGCGATCGGGATGGTGAACGCGATCCGCGTAGCGACTGACTTTCGTGCACAACACGCCCTGCGTCGGCGGATGGTCGGGGTCGCCCGTGACCTTGATTGCCTTGCCGTTCTCGACGGTCACACGCATTGCGCACGTGTCCGGACAATCATGCGGGCAAACGGCCCGGGCTACCTGGGTGGCGGCGTTCATCGTTTTGAATGCAGAGATGGGTGTTCGCAAATTTTACGTGGACGCGCCGAATAAAGCGTTCATTTCGCAGCGATTTTGGATGATCTGCGCGGCGGTCGAGTGGAAGGGTGGCGGGCTGCCACGGCCGGAAAGCTGATCATATGATCGCGTTTGTCGATACGCTGCGGAGGAGAAATTGTGGTCTTGATCGAAGATACGATCAATAAGCAATTGAATCGCCGGAGATAGAAGCGATTGAGGGAATGGGATGCAGGGATTGATTGCGTGGGTGAGATGCTAATGCAGT